>JABWBV010000035.1 GCA_013359445.1 Anaerolineales bacterium
GCCCCCCTCCCAAATCCACCTCACCGACAACCTCCCTCTCCTCGAATCCCTCCCCTCTGCCTCCCTCCCTCTCGTCTACATTGATCCGCCCTTCAACACGGGCAAGACCCAAGCACGAACGCAACTCCAAACTGTGCGGAGCGAGGACGGCGACCGGACAGGGTTCGGCGGCGCGCGCTACCGATCCTCTGTCCTTGGTCAAAAGTCCTTCGCCGATACATTTGACGACTTCCTCGCCTTCATCGAACCTCGTCTGCGGGAGATTCACCGCGTGCTGGCGGACAATGGGACACTGTACTTCCACATTGATTACCGCGAAGTCCACTACTGCAAAATCCTGCTCGACCAAATCTTTGGCCGGGCGTGTTTTCTGAACGAGATCATCTGGGCTTACGATTACGGGGGACGCCCGAAAAACCGCTGGCCGCCCAAACACGACAACATCCTCGTCTACGTCAAAGACCCCGACAACTACATTTTCAACTACGAAGAAATCGAACGCATCCCCTACATGGCCCCCGGCCTCGTCGGCCCGGAGAAGGCCGCGCGGGGGAAGACCCCAACCGACACGTGGTGGCATACCATCGTCAGCCCCACGGGCAAAGAAAAAACCGGCTATCCCACCCAAAAACCCCTCGGCATTCTCCGCCGGATCATTCAAGCCTCCTCCAACCCCGGCGATGTGGTCGCGGACTTCTTCGCGGGGAGTGGTACGACCGGGGCCGCGGCCCTCGAACTGGGGCGGCGCTTTCTGCTGACGGATAGCAACCCGGAGGCGATCAAGGTCATGGCGCAACGCTTCGCCGGGCAGGAAGTGGAATTCGTGGGGGCGGAGGATGTGTTGGGCAATTCTTCGGGGTAAAAAATGGTACCCAAATAGGCACATTGTCCCCAAACCTAACCCATCCAATCATTGGGGAATCGTTATAATTGGAGCTTACCTTTTGCACCCATGCAAAAATGCCAAATTTACGAGGAGACTTTCACATGAATAGCAATCCGATTCGTGTTTCCAAACTCAAACAATCCCTCTGGCTCGACAACATCCAGCGTCGCCAGCTCAAAAATGGTGAACTCGCCGCCATGATAAAACGGGGGGACATCCGCGGCATGACCTCCAACCCCAGCATCTTCCACGCCGCCATCACCAAATCCGACGACTACACCGACGCCCTCACCACCCTCGCCCACGCGGGGCACTCCGCCGAAGACATCTACGAACACCTCGCCGTCGAAGACATTCAAGCCGCCGCCGACTTGTTCCGGCCTCTGTATGACGAAACCGAAGGGGGAGACGGGTACGTCAGCCTGGAAGTCAGCCCCTACCTGGCCTACGATACCGAAAAAACCGCGGCAGAAGCCAAACGCCTATGGGCGTGGGTGGATCGCCCGAACCTGATGATCAAAATTCCCGCCACCCAACCTGGCCTGCCCGCTATCACCGAAACCCTTGCCAACGGCATCAACGTTAACGTTACCCTGATCTTTTCCCAAAGCCGCTACATGGACGTGATGGACGCGCACCTGGCCGGGCTGGAAAAACGCCTGCAAGCGGGGCACCCGATCCACGGCATCGCCTCCGTCGCCTCCTTCTTCATCTCCCGCATCGACTCTAAAATAGACAAAAAACTGGAAGAAATCATGCGCCAGGAAGGGCAAAACGCCGCGGTCGCGGCCTCCCTGCGCGGGCGGCTAGCCATTGCCAATGCGAAACTGGCCTACGAAAAATTCAAAGAAGTCTGTGCCAGTGACCGGGCCGCCGCCCTCAAACTTCACCACGCTCAAATGCAACGCCCCCTCTGGGCCTCCACCAGCACCAAAAACCCCGCCTACCCGGACACGATTTACCTCGACGAATTGATCGGCCCCAACACCGTCAACACCGTCCCCCCAGCCACCCTCGATGCCTTCATTGACCACGGCACCGTCCGCCAAACCCTGGAAAGTAACCTGCACCATGCTAGTCAGGCCTTTGAAGAACTCCGCACCGTCGGCATCCTCTTCCAACAAATCACCCAGGAACTCGAAGAAGAAGGCGTCAAAGCCTTTGAAGACGCCTTCACCGCCCTGCTCAAAGCCATCGAAGAAAAACGCCAAACCGTCCTGGCCTAAAAAATTTCGTCGTGACGATTCCAATCGTTTGCACGCCTCCAGGCGTCAACGACTGAAGTCATCACTACAATTTAAGGTTTTACCCGGAATACTGTGAAAGAAACCGAAATTTTGAAGGGGGGCTGTACAGCCCTCCTTCAAAATTTCGAACACTTCACACGAAAAAAAGGTAGAGCCCAATTTAAATTCTTTCCTCACGCACATACCCATCACGTATCACTCATCACGCATCACTCCCATGTCCCGCATCATCATCAAACTCGGCACCAGCACCCTCACCGAAGGCAACAACCACCTCTCCCTCCCGCGCATGGTGGACCTTGTCCGGCAAATGAGTCTCCTCCGCGATCAGGGGCACGAAGTCATCCTCGTCTCCAGCGGCGCGGTCGCCGCCGGACGGCAAGCCCTCAACTTCCCCCAACTCCCCAAATCCATCCCGGCCAAACAAATGCTCGCCGCCGTCGGCCAGACAAAACTGATGGACACCTGGGGCGACCTCTTCGCGATTTACAATATCCCGGTTGGGCAAGTCCTCCTCACTCGTGATGATCTCAACTCCCGCAACCGCTACCTGAACGCTCGCAACACCCTCCTCGCCATGCTCAAACAAGGTGTCATCCCCATCATCAACGAAAATGACACCGTCGCCACCGAAGAAATCCGCGTGGGCGACAACGACAACCTCTCCGCCCTCGTCTCCAACCTCGTCGCCGCCGACCTCCTTATGCTCCTCACCGACCAGGACGGGTTGTACACCGCCGATCCCCGTTCCAACCCCGACGCCCACCTGATCTCCCTGATCGACACACCGCAAATTGACCCGGCAATTTGGGAATCGGCAGGGGGGGGCGGGCGGCTTGGCACGGGCGGAATGCAGACCAAACTCCAGGCCGCGGACCTTGCCCGCCGCTCGGGAGTCACCGTCGTCATCGCGCGGGGCCGTGCGCCGGATGTCATCCTCGCGGTCGCGCGGGGCGAACCGTTGGGGACGCGTTTTACGCCTGTCGAAAGTGCCGTCGAAAGTTTCAAGCGGTTCATGCTTTCCGGCGGGAAAATCGGCACGCTTGAGGTAGACAAAGGCGCGGCCGCGGCTATCCTGCGGGGCGGGAGCGTGCTTCCCCCCGGCATCGCCACCGTCAACGGCAATTTTGAGCGCGGCCAATCCGTCGGCCTGCTCGATCCCAATGGCGTAGAAATCGCCCGCGGCCTCGTCAACTACAAAGCCGACGACATCCGCCGCATCGCCCGCCACCAAAGCTACGAAATTGAAGCGATTCTTGGCTATTTCTACGGCGAAGAAGTCATCCACCGTAGCAACCTCGTTTTGCTCGTTTGAAATCTATGTCGCGGAAAAAAGGAGGCGCGGAAATTTATCTGAAATATTTTCCGCGCCTCCTTTTTTCCGCGACAAGTTTTTAGGAGTCCCCCATGAACTTAACCTCCCTAGGTCAACAAGCCCGCCACGCCTTCAAACACATCGCACTCGCAGATAGCGAAACCCGGCGAAAAACTGTCCTCGCGTTGGCGAACCACCTCGAAAACCACTTCGCCCCCATCCGCGCCGCCAACCAGCAAGATATTGACCTGGCCCACGCGGGGGGGATGACCCCCGCGCTGATCGACCGCCTCACGCTCACCGAATCCCGGCTGAATGGGATGGTTGCCGATGTCCGCGCCCTGGCGGAGTTGCCCGACCCCATTGGGGAAGTGTACGACGCCCGCACCCTGCCGAACGGCCTCCGCATCCATCGCCAGCGTGTTCCCCTCGGCGTGTTAGGCGTTATCTACGAATCCCGCCCGAATGTAACCATTGACGTGGCCGCCCTCGCCATCAAAACGGGTAACGCGGCCATCCTCCGCGGCGGCAAAGAGACCATCCACAGTAATCTGGCCCTACTCGAGGTCGTCCACGCCGCCCTTCGCCAAAACGGCCTCCCCGCCGAAACCATCCAGTTCATTGACAGCCCCGACCGTGCCCTCGTAGCCGAAATGCTGAAACTGAACGATTACGTTGACGTGATCATTCCCCGCGGGGGCAACGGCCTACATCAATTCTGCCGCCAAAACGCCACCATCCCTGTCATCACTGGCGGGATTGGCGTCTGCCACCTGTTCGTGGACGAAACTGCCAACCAGGACGCCGCCCTGCCTGTCATCTTCAATGCCAAAACCCAACGCCCCAGTGTGTGCAATTCTCTGGACACCATCCTCGTCCACGAAAAAATCGCCGCCACCTTTCTCCCCCGCGTTGTCGAACACCTTGCCCCCGCTGGAGTCACCTTCCGCGCGGAACCTGCCGCGGCGGCTCTGGTGAAGCACCCGACCGTGTACCCCGCCGGCCCAGATGATTTTGACACCGAATGGCTCTCCCTGATCCTCGGTCTGAAAGTTGTCCCCGACCTGGATACTGCCATCGAACACATCTACGCCCACAGCACCTTCCACTCCGACGGCATCCTGACTCAAACTTCGCATAACGCCGAACGGTTTATCCGGGAAGTGGACTCTGCCGCCGTGTTCGTCAACGCCAGCACCCGGTTCAACGACGGGGCACAGCTCGGCCTGGGCGCAGAGGTTGCCGTGAGTACCCAACGCCTCCACGCCCGTGGCCCGATGGGTCTGCCGGAGTTGACGACGTATAAGTGGGTGGTGGTGGGGGATTATACGGTGAGGGGGTAGAGATAAAACGGTAAAACCAGGCGACCATTGCCGCCTGGTTTGTTTTTTGGGCTTATTTGGGGTGGGGGCCAATCTTTTCGCATGTTGCGGAAGATGATCGAAATTTAATATTTGATCATTATGTATGTCAGCTATTCTTCTGGTAAATTTATGACTCTTCATTCCCTATTCGTAATTTCTCAACCAGGGTCGAGATTAGCCCAATAAAAAGGTGAAAAGGGATGGACATTCCCCCTTTCGCCTTTTTTTGGGAAGTATCCTCTCTGATCTTGAGCAGTTACCCTTACACATTTTTTTATTACGCAACCGTTTTTTAGCAAAGGAAATTATTCCATGATTGACTCGATTGAAATCCGACATTATCGTTTGCCATTAGATCCCCCGTTTCGCGCTTCGTGGGACCAGAAACCCCGGATGAGTTTTACAACGACTTTGGTGCGTGTGTGTGCAGGGGAGTTGGAAGGGGTTGGGTCAGGGGCGGCGATGTTGGGGTTTGCTGGGCATGAGGATTTGTTTGTGGGGCAAGATCCGTTTGCCATTGAGCGGCATGTCCAGGTTTTGGATCAGTTGCAGTTTCACTACGGGCGGATGTGGCCGTTGGAGATTGCCCTTTGGGATTTGATGGGGAAGTTGTCCGGGCAACCGTTATGGAAATTGTTGGGCGGGCGGAGTAATACCGTGCGGGCATATGCCTCGACCGGGGAACGGCTCCCCGCGCAATTCCGGGTGAAGTCGGCGTTGCGGATGAAAGGGTTGGGGTTTCCGGGGATCAAACTTCGCTTTTTTTCGCCGGATGTGCGCGAGGATATCGCGATGGTCCGCGCGGTGCGGGATGCGGTCGGGGCGGGGATGAAGATCATGGTGGACGCCCATCAGGGGTGGAAGATGCCCTGGGATACGTCGCCCGCGTGGGATGTGCGGTTTGCCCGACGGGTGGCGGATGAACTGGCTGAGTTGGATGTCTTTTGGCTGGAGGAGCCTTTGCCCCGGCAGGATTACCGTGGCCTGGCTGAGTTGCGCCGCTCGTCCAAAATTCAGATTGCCGGAGGGGAAGGGAACCGGGCGTGGAGTGATTACCGCGAGTATTTGCGGCACGGCTCATTGGATGTGTATCAGCCTGACGCGGCGTGGGGAACGGGCCTTTTGCGCGCGCGTCAGATTGCCATGGAAGTGCAGGGCGAAGGGGCGATGTACTCCCCTCATGCGTGGGGAGATGGGTTGAGCCTTTTAGCGAATATGCACCTCTTTGCCGCAGTTTCGACCGCCCCCTTTATGGAGTATCCTTTTGACCCTCCGACCTGGTCTATTGAACGACGGGATTTTATTTTGCCTGTGCCGATTTATATTAACAATGGCACGCTCACCCTCCCCAATAAACCCGGTTTGGGGGTTGAGGTGGACTGGGAAGCATTGGAAAAATACCGGATTGAGACAGGCATCATGGAATAGGGGCGCGCAAGCACTCGAAAAAAAGGTAAGGAACTGATACTTTGGGGGCCAAAACGGCACGCAAATTTGGATATTGGCCTGGAAAAGGGTGGATTTTCAAACTGCTTTAACCATTTGGCTTTAAAATGGCGGGAATCTCATTGCGAAGGAGCTATTGCATGAAGTTATTTAATGTTCGTTTGACGCGAGGCGCGGCAGGGGTGGCTGTCGCGTGCCTTGCATTGGTTACGTGGGCTTGTTCATCTACCGTGCCTTCCCCCGTTCCCACCTTTCCCCCTGTTGCCGCTACCAGCACCCCTCCGCCGGTTCCCGCGGCGACCCAGGCCTTGGTTCCGCCCATACCCGATGGGGAGAGTTCTTCCACCCTCGGCGTCGATGTGCCCATTGCGGGGGCAGATCATATTCAAGAAGGCATGGCCGCGATAGACTGGAACTCAAATCCGCCTACGTCTGGGCAACATTATGCGGTTTGGGCACCCGCGGGTTTTTATACCGAGGTGATTCCTGACGGGTATCTGGTTCACAATATGGAACATGGCTATGTCATCGTATATTACAATTGTGCGGCCGTACCGAATTGTGATGAATTTAAAACCGGCATCGAAACGGCTATTGCCGCCGCAGGCACCGACCCCAACACCCAAACCGTGAAGGTCATTGCTGTGCCCCGCGAGGAGATGACGAACCCCATCACCTACGCCAGTTGGGGCCACCTCTATGTGGCAGAAACCTTTATCCCGGATGAGTTGATCGGTTACATCCAAACCTATCGGAGTAACGCGGCCTACGCCCCCGAAGCGAGTCTCCCATGAAAATCACTGCCGCCGTCTTTTACGCCCCCCACACCCCATTCACGGTTGAATCCCTCGATCTCCAACCGCCCCAAGCCGGGGAAGTGTTAGTCAAAATGGCCGCCGCGGGCGTTTGCCATAGCGATTGGCATCTGATGACTGGCGCGACCAACCACCCGCTCCCCGTTGTGCCCGGTCACGAAGGCGCGGGGATTGTGGAAGCGGTCGGGGCGGGGGTCACGCGCCTTCAACCCGGCGATCACGTCGCCCTCAACTGGGCGCCGAGTTGCGGGCATTGTTTCTATTGCCTGCGTGGGCGTCCCAGCTTGTGCCAGACCTACGTCGAACCGATTTGGGCGGGCACGATGCTCGATGGCACCACCCGCCTGACGAAGAACGGTCAAGCCGTCTACCATTTCAGCGCGCTGGCTTGTTTTGCCGATTACGTCGTCGTGCCGGACGTGTGCTGTGTGCCGTTGCCGAAAGCGGTGCCGTTTGAAATCGCCGCGCTGATCGGGTGTGCGGTCACGACGGGGGTCGGCGCGGTGCTGAACACGGCAAAGGTGGAGCCAGGGAGTTCGGTGGTCGTCATCGGGGCGGGCGGCGTGGGGTTGAGCGTGATCATGGGGGCAAAACTGGCCGGGGCGGCGCAGATCATCGCCTTGGACGCGCACGAAGCGAAAGGGGATATGGCCCTCGCGTTCGGCGCGACCGATTTCCTGCTCAACCGCCCGGAAACGAACGACGCCGTCCGCGGGCTGACTGGGGGACGTGGCGCAGATTACGTGTTTGAAGCGGTGGGTATCCCCGTCCTGCAAGAGCAAAGTCTGGAACTGACCCGCCCGGGCGGGACCGCGGTGCTGGTGGGCATCTCCCCGATGGGAAGCGGCACGAATCTTCCGGGGGCGATCCTCACCCGCCAGGAGAAGACCGTGACCGGTTCATACTACGGCACGGCGAACACGGCGCGGGATTTTCCGCTTTACGCTGATCTGTATCAAAAAGGCAAACTCGATCTGGATCGGTTGATCTCGAAAAAATACCCGCTCGAAAAAATCAATGAGGCTTACGCAGATATGCTAAGGGCTTGTAAAAGAATAATTTCGTAGATCGCTCCGGCGGGATTTGGCAATCCCGCCGGGAGGGAGGCCCGGATTTGGCAATCCGGGGCGAGCGGAAAACGCGGATTTATACTTTTACACCCCCTAAGTGGGGAGGTGGCGCGGGGGGTGTTGGTGTTTTAGGTTTCCCGTTGGGACGGGCGGGAAGTTGTCACTTCTTGCAATACGAAAGAACTTCCCGCTCGCCTCGCCCATACAAGCAGGTATAATTTTATTGACTGATAATTTTGGAGATGATCCCATGGAAACAGCAATATTAGAAATTCCCGGTGATGTTTTTTATGCGACGCGTATGTCTCAGGATCAGCTAAAAGTTGAACTGGCGTTACATTTATTTGAGTTGGAAAAGCTCTCTTTTGGCAAAGCCCGCCAACTGGCAGGGATGAATGTCTGGCAATTTATGCAGGTGTTGGGGAGCCGGAACATTCCCGTTCATTATGATGAAACTGAATATGAAGAAGACCTCGCTACTCTCAAGCGAATGAGGCCATTGTGATTGTCGTCTCAAATTCTTCGCCTCTGGCCGCGCTGTCGTTTATTGGCGAATTGGATTTATTGCATCAACTGTACGGCATCGTTCTTATCCCGGATGCCGTATGGCAAGAGGTGGCAATTGCAGGGGCGAATTTGCCGGGACGTGAGGCTGTCTTAAACGCAGATTGGCTAGAAAGGCGTACGGTCAAGAATCACCAACTTGTAAAGGCCTTGTTTCAAGACCTTGATCCGGGGGAATCCGAAGCGATTGTCCTTGCGCTGGAAACAAAAGCCGAATTGTTAATAATGGATGAACGTTTAGGGCGGAGGACCGCACGGCATTTTGACTTAAATGTTATTGGGGTTGTGGGAATTCTAATTGAAGCGAAACATCGTGGTTTGGTAAACGCAATTCATCCTTATCTAGATCGGTTGAGAGATATTGCCGGTTTTCGGATTAGTGATGGGCTTTATCGCCGTGTTTTGGAAGAACAGGGCGAGATGTGATTATAAAAATTAAGTGGGGAAAAATACTGAAAATAATCTCCCCACAATCCAATCAGCCATGATACAATCGAAATATATCTCTGATATATCAGATAACTCATGTTCCCCACCTCCCTTGAACTTCTCGACGACCCCGCCACCAACGGCACACGTGCACTAAACGACCGCCCTCTCCCCCTCAGCCAACAAGCCTACGAACACATCCGGCGCAAGATTATTTCCACTGAACTTGCGCCGGGTTCGATCATTGACGAAGTGACCCTGCAAGCGGATTTGGACATGGGCCGCACCCCGATCCGGGAAGCGCTCCAACGACTCTCGCTGGAAAAACTCGTCACCATCCTGCCCCGCCGCGGCATGTTCGTCACTGAAATCGGCATCACCGACCTGCAACGCCTGTTTGAAGTCCGGTACGAACTCGAAGGCATGGCCGCCCGCCTCGCCGCCCAACGCGGCACCCCCGCCCAATTCGACCGAATGGACGCCATCCTCAGCCACCTGCCCCCCTCCGATCAGCCCGCCGACGCCGAACTCCTCATCGCCATTGATGAAGCCTCGCACCACCTCATCTACGAAGCCGCCGACAACAAATTTCTCCGCGATACCCTCACCACCCTGTACGCCCAAAGTTTGCGCCTGTGGTATTTCACCCTCTCGAAGATTGGCACGCTACAAGAAACCGTCGCCGAACACCAACTCATTTTAGACGCCCTCAAAGCCCGCGATGGCGACGAGGCCAGTCGCCTCATCCGCGACCACGTACAGACCTTTCACCAGAAAAAACAAGCCGCTATGTTAGGCGTAGACGGATAACCGTCTACCCTTCCCCAATCAGGAGCCTTTATGACCCGGGAGCGACGCCACTCGCGACGACGGGAAGAGACCGAAACCATCTCCCCCGAAGTTGCAAAAATTACCCAACCCATCCACAAATACCCCATCCTCGAACTGCTCAACCCCGAAGCCGTTCAAACCATCCACGAAAAATCGCTCGAAGTCCTACGCGACATCGGCATCGCGTTTCTGGATGACCCCGAAGCCCAAGCCATCCTCACCGCCCACGGGGTGACGGTGCGCGATCAGATCGCCTACTTCGACCCTGATCTGATCATGGAATACGTGGGCAAAGCCCCCGCGCAATTTACCCAACTCGCGCGCAACCCCGCCAACAATGTCCAGATCGGCGGGAACGCGCTCACGTTTGCCCCGGTGTACGGCCCCCCGTTCGTCCACGACCTCGAACGGGGTCGCCGCGAAGCCACCCTCGCAGATTTCCACAACTTCGTCAAACTTGCCTATCAATCCCCTTACCTCCACCATTCCGGCGGCACGATTGTCGAACCCACCGACGAACCTGTCCCCACACGCCACCTGGATATGGTTTTCGCCCACATCAAATACAGCGACAAAGCGTTTATGGGGTCGGTCACGTCCGGGTTGAACGCGGAGGATAGCGTTCGGATGGCAGAAATCCTGTTCGGGGCGGAGAAAATCCGGGAGATGCCCGCGTTGGTGTCTCTGATCAATGCCAGTAGCCCGCGCCGGTTCGATGATCGGATGCTCGGCTCGATGAAGGTGTACGCGCACGCGCGGCAGGCGATGTTGATCAGCCCGTTCGTCCTCTCCGGGGCGATGAGTCCCGTGACCGCCGCGGCCACCGTTGTTCAAATGAACGCCGAAACCCTCGCGGGGATCGCCTTCACGCAGATGATCAACCCCGGTTGCCCGGTCATTTACGGCTCGTTCCAGGCGACGATTGACCTGCAAAACGGCTCCCCGACGTTTGGCACGCCCGAAGCGCAAATCGCCCTCGCCATGAGCGCACAGATGGCGCGGTTCTACAACCTGCCGTTTCGCAGTGGCGGCATGTTCACCAGTTCCAAAATCCCCGATGCGCAGAGTGCGTACGAATCGGTGTTGGCAATGCTTCCTGCCATCAACAGCCGCACGAACTTCATCCTCCACGCCGCGGGATGGTTGGAGGGCGGGTTGGTGGCCGGGTACGAAAAATTTGTCCTCGATTGTGAGGTGTTGGGGATGTATCACAAATATTTGGAAGGGGTGGATTTGTCCGACGAGGCCTTTGCGATGGACTCGATTCGTGAAGTCCCCCCCGGCGGGCATCATCTCGGTACCCCCCACACAATGCGCCATTTTCGCACTGCGTTTTACCGGGCCGAACTCTTCGACGCCAACTCCGCCGAACAATGGCGCGAGATGGGCAGTCTCGACAGCGCGCAACGGGCGAATGCGAAGTACAAAAAACTCCTTCGCCAGTACGAAGCCCCCGCGTTGGATGAGGGCGTGGAAGAGGCGTTGAAGGATTTTATGGCGCGGCGGAAACGAGAATTGCGTTAACTGCGGTTAGATTTTTACCAGCCCCAGACTAATTTTGATGGCTTCATCTACTTTTTGCATGGTTTCCGCGCTGACCCGCCCCCAATATCGTCCAAATCGTGTGCGATCTACCGTGCGAATCTGGTTGAGTAAAATAATTGAATTGTTCGCCAGTCCGCCTTCCGGGGCTTTGATTTCTACATTGACATCAAATTTCGTGTAATTACCGCTCGTGATCGGTGCAACAATAATGGTTGGGCTGAAACGATTGCCAATGTCATTTTGAATCACCAGGGCTGGACGAGCTTTTCCTTGTTCTGAGCCGCGCACTGGCTCCAAATCGACAGTAAAAACATCACCCCGCAGAATTGGCGTCATTGTCTGGCTCCTTTTCTTCGTAAGGTGTCACGTAGTTCAACCAGACTTCGTCGTCCGTTGCTTCCCATTCAGCATTAATCGCCGCGTCTTGTGTGGCATTGACCTGATACCCGTGAATTAATCGTTCACGAAGTTCTCGGCGACGTTTGTTTTCGATGAAGTATTCGACTGCTTCGGCCACAAACTTGCTATATCCGCCCGAAGGCACAAGTTCACGAATGTTTTCCATCAAATCTTTGGGCAATGTGAGTGTCACTTTTTCTGTAACAGCCATCGTATGTTCTCCTTTATGGTGAATTGGCTGTATTGATTATACAGCTTCGTTTCTTGATCTTCAATCCTACCTCTTGAGATCAACATTTCAAAAGGATGATCTCAAACAATATTCCAGGAGCAACCCATGAGCAATTTACCCAACAAAGCAAAAGTCGTCATCATCGGCGCAGGGATCGTCGGCAACTCGCTGGCCTACCACCTCGCGCGGCTCGGCTGGACGGACATCGTCCTGACCGACAAAGGCCCGTTCCCCAACCCCGGCGGCTCGACCGGGCACGCGTCCAACTTCATCTTCCCCGTCGATCACTCCAAAGAAATGACCATGCTCACCCTCGATAGCATGGCGCAGTACGACGCCCTCGGCGTGCTGACCACCAGCGGCGGCATGGAAGTCGCCCGCACCGACGCCCGGATGGAAGAATTTCGTCGCCGGATGGCCTCCGCCAAATCTTGGGGCGTGGAAGCGTATCTCCTCACCCCGGAAGAAGCCCAAAAACTCGTTCCCTACCTCAATATTGACATCCTCAAAGGCGCGTTTTACTGCCCCAGCGTCGCCGTGGTGGACTCTCTCCGCGCGGGGACCCTCATGCGGGAATACGCCATCGACAAAGGCGCACTGACCACTTCCCCCAACACCGAAATCCTCGACCTCGTGACCGAAAACGGCAAAATCAAAACCGTCAAAACCAACCGGGGCGACATTGACGCCGAATACGTCGTCATCGCGTGCGGGGTGTGGAGTCCGCGGATTGCGGCGATGGCCGGGGCCACGATCCCGCTCACACCCGCGGTGCATCAAATGGTCAGCGTCGGCCCCATTTCCCTGTTTGAGAAGGGCAACCGCGAGATCGAATACCCCATTGTCCGCGACATGGACACCTTCTGCTACGAACGTCAAAACGGGAGCGATATGGAAGTCGGCTCGTATGCCCACCGCCCGATTTTGATGAACCCCAACGACATCCCCTCCATCGAACAATCTCGCCTGTCCCCCACCGAATTACCCTTCACCGAAGACGATTTTGACCCCCAAATGGAACAGGCCCTTGAACTCATGCCCGACCTGCTTGGCGACGAAAAAGCCGGGGTGCGCCACGCCATTAACGG
Source organism: Anaerolineales bacterium (assembly GCA_013359445.1). Classification (GTDB taxonomy): domain Bacteria; phylum Chloroflexota; class Anaerolineae; order Anaerolineales; family JABWBV01; genus JABWBV01. The sequence goes on from JABWBV010000035.1 coordinate 13,232, forward strand.
TTTGCTCTCCCTCACCCCGGACGGGATGCCCTGCGTCGGCGAAACGGAAGTGAAAAACCTGTGGTCCGTTGCCGCGATCTGGATCAAAGAAGCTCCTGGCTTTGCCCGCGCCGCCGCGGAACTGATGACCCACGGCTACTCAGAAATTGACATCCACGCCTCGGACATCGCCCGTTTTTACGCCTATGCCCGCACCGATCACCATGTCCACGCCCGCACCTCCGAGGGGTACAACAAAACCTACGGCATCGTCCACCCCCGCGAGCAGTGGGCCTCCAACCGGCAAGTGCGCGTCAGCCCGTTCTACTTCCGCGAACAAGCGTTGGGCGCAACCTTTTTTGAACTGGCCGGTTGGGAACGCCCGCAGTGGTACGAATCCAATGCCGCCCTGTTGGAAAAATACAGCGACCGCATCAACCGCCGCGAACACGAATGGGATGCCCGTTGGTGGTCGCCCATCTCCAACGCCGAACACCTCAACATGCGCGACAACGCCGCGATGGTGGACCTGACCGCCTTCGCCATTTTCGACGTATCCGGCCCCGGCGCGCTGGAGTACCTCAACTATATGACTGTCAACCAGATGGACGTGAAAGTGGGCGGCGCGGTGTACACCCCCCTCCTCGCCCCGAACGGTGGCTTCAAAGCCGACCTGACCATCGTCCGCACCGGTGCCTCTTCCTTCCGCATCATAGACGGGGGCGGCGACGGCGCACGCGACAAAAAATGGTTCACCCAACACCTCCCCGAAGACGGCTCAGTCGTATTTGAGGATAAAACCTCCGCCATTTGCACGATTGGCCTGTGGGGACCGCGCGCCCGCGACATCCTGCAATCTGTCATCGCCGATGATGTCTCGCACGAAGGTTTCCCGTTCATGACGGCGAAAAACATTCTCATCAATGGTATCCCCGCCTGGGCACTCCGCATCTCCTATGTGGGCGAACTCGGTTGGGAAATTTACACCAACATGGAACACGGCCTCAAACTATGGGACACCCTGTACGCCGCCGGACAGCCGCACGGCCTTGCCCCCGCGGGGATTGGCGTCTACGCGAACTCCGCTCGCCTCGAAAAAGGCTACCGCCTGATGAGCGCCGAACTCGAATCGGAATACAACCCCGTCGAAGCTGGCCTCGCCCGCAAACTGGTGAAAAAGCAAAACTTCATCGGGAAAGAAGCCTATCTCAAGGCTCGCGCGGAATCCCCCGCCGCGATCCTTTGCACCTTAACCGTAGATGACCACACCTCCTCCTCGGGAATCAAACGCTACATGCAGGGGCGCGAACCCATCGTTACCCCCGACGGCGCGCGGATTGTGGACCGGCACGGGCGGGGTTCCTACGTCACGAGTGCAGGCGCTGGCCCCAGCGTGGGCAAACACATTCTCATGGCCTACCTCCCCCCGGAATACGCCGTCAAAGGCACAAAGCTCGCAGTGGAGTACATGACCGAACGTTACCCGGTAACGGTCGCGGTCGCAGGCAGTACGCCGTTGTTCGACCCGAAAAATGAACGGATGATGCAGTAGGCAGTATTCAGTAGCCAGTGTTCAGTATTCAGTGTTCAGTATCGTAACTGACCACTGAATACTGAACACTGGACACTACTCAAACGGAGAAACCATGCTCAATATTCTCGTATGTGTCAAACGAGTCCCTGCCACCGGGGCGCGGATCGTGTTGACGGAAGATGAACAGGCGATCAACACCCGGTATTTGGGCTTCACCATCAGCCCGCATGAAGAGTGCGGCGTGGAAGAAGCGATTCGCCTGGTGGAAAAACATGGCGGGCAGTCCACGGTCCTGACGTTGGGGCCGGAAGATGCCACCGAACAACTGCGCGAAGCCCTCGCGATGGGTGTTGACGAAGCAGTGTTGCTTCAAACATCCGTAGATGATTGGGGGCCGACCGCAACCGCCCACGCCCTGACGCAAGCAATTCAGGCACGCCAGCAGGAAAAAGGCGCGTTTGACGTACTGTTGTTTGGGAATGAATCCGCGGATAACGGCGGGTATCAGGTGGGGATTCGGGTGGCGCACGCGTTGGATTTGCCTTGTGTGACCGGGATCAAGGGGTTGGAGATTCAAGGGGATAGGGCTATCGCGCGGCGGGAGGCGTCCGGCGGGTGGGAGATTTTTGAGGTGCCGCTCCCCGCAGTGTTCACGGTGAAGGAAGGCATCAACCTGCCCCGGTATCCTTCGTTCAAAGGCAAAATGAGCGCGAAGAAGAAGCCGCTTGCCCAGCTTTCCCCGACGTGGGAGGCGGATCGGCTGAAAAAAATTCGGCTCGAAACCCCCGTGGTGGAAACGGGAGGCGCAGTCATTTTAGGCAAAGGTGCAGAGGCCGCTCCACAAGTGGTGCGGATGTTGAAAGAGATTGGGATTGTGTGACGCGATGATTTACATTCTTATTGAACACGATCTTGGAAAAATGAACAAAACCGCGACGCAGGGATTGGTCCTTGCGCGGGAACTGGCACAGCGCACCGGGGGGGCGCTGGTGGCGGTGCTGATTGGCGCACAGGGGGAGGCTGTGGTGGAACCCCTGCAGAAATATGGCCTGCAAAAAATCGTTCACATCACCCATCCTCAACTGGACGATTACGCGCCGGATGCGTGGGCGGAGAGTCTGGTACAGTTGATCGGGGCAACGAACCCCGACGCGGTGCTGGCGATGGGATCGGAGCGGGGGAATGAGGTAATGGCGCGGGTGGGTGCGAAGATGAACATCCCGATGGCCGCGAATTGTACGGTGATCCAGCCGGGTGAAAGCTATCGGGTGACCCGCGTCCGCTGGGGGGGGAGTTTGTTGGAAGAGGCGTTTGTGGATGGTTCCCCGAAACTGTTGACCATTGCACAGCATACGTTTGAAGCCGAAGAAATGCCTGCCGGAACCCCGGAAATGGAGACGTTTTCCCCGACCTTGACCGAGAAGGATTTTCGGGTGCGGGTGGTGAAGCGGATTCCGCCGGAGGGGGGGATTTCGCTGACGGATGCCCGCGTGGTGGTGGGGGGCGGACGCGGGGTGGGGAGTAAAGAGGGATTTGCCACGTTGGAGGAACTGGCGCACCTGTTGGGCGGGGCGGTGGGCGGATCACGCGTGGTGACGAATCTCGGTTGGCGGCCGCATACCGATCAGGTCGGGCAGACGGGGGCGCGGATCGCGCCGGAGTTGTATATTGCGTGCGGGATCAGCGGGGCGGTTCAGCATTGGGTGGGGTGTATGGGGTCGAAGAAAATTTTGGCGATCAATACCGACCCGGAGGCTCCCATTGTGACGAAGGCGGATTATGCCGTGATTGGGGATTTGCACGTGGTGATTCCGGCGGTGTGTGCGGAGTTGAGAAAAATGAAGGGGTAGGGGTTTTGCGAAAATAAAACGGGCTGGGAATTTTCCCAGCCCGTTTTTGTTTAGATTATGCGGAGAGCAGGTCTTTGTAAGTTTCGGCGTACACGTGTTGGTAGGCGGGGGGCAGGTTTTGAACGGTGAAGAGGAGGGACGTTTCTGCCGGGGTGATTGAGATGGTGGCGGCGGGGATGAAGGTTTGTTGGACTTCCTGAAATTCTGTGAGTAGTTGGAGGTTTTCGGGGGTGTGGGGCACGGTGAGGGTAAATTGATCGCCGTTGAGGGTGGCGGTGAGGGTGATTTGACGGACGGCGTGCGAGAGTTTTCCGGCTTTTTCGAGGGCGCTGTCGTCGTGGCCGCCGATCTGTTCGAGGAAGGGGAAATCTTCGGGGTGGAGGTGGAGTTTGGCCAGGGGGGGGATGGCTTCAGTGCAGGCCCATTCGTTGGCGTAGTTGGTTTCGGTGAAGCGTTGACGTTCAAATTTTTCGCGCGGGAAGAAGTACAACGCGCCTTCAGTCCAGGGCTTTTCGGGGAGTTGCTCCTGATTGATAGAGAAGTTGTAAATGGGGAGTTGGGCGCCTGTGCGGTTGTGAAAATAGGTGACGCCGTTGCGAATACTCCCGCGTAATTGTCCCCGGTTGACGATGGCGAAGAACATCGCCCAAAGCCCGTCGTGGGTGCCATAGATGGCGGGAAGGTTGCCAATGCCGCGTTTGTCGTAGAGTTCGACGGAGGTGCGGATAGGGACAAAGGTTTCGATGTCTTGTTTGTTGGAGCCGTGGAAGATGAAGAGGTCGCGAGCCATCAGGTATTGGATGAATTCATGTTTGGGGTAGGGAAGGTCGTAGGGAATCCAGGCCCCGGTGGGAGCGGTGGTGATGGTGTCCAGGAGATGTTGGAAGGCGGTTTCTTTTTCGGGGGTGAGGGTGAAGTCGGGGCCAGGATACCGTTCGGAGATGGGGAGGGTAGCGGCTTTTTCGGATGAGATTTTGGTGAAATCGAAGTGGGCGACGGTCGCGCCGGTAATTTCGCCTGCGGGGTTGCGGGTGAAGGTGAGGGGGGCATTATCGAGAGGGCCACCGTGCATGACGAAGGTGTCGTTGGATTGTGGGGTGAGGATGATTTCGTATCCTGCCGGGACGCCAGGGACAGCGGCGACGAGGAGGCCGTCCATTTCCTGGACGTGGAGGACAAAGCCCATCATATAATAAATGCCGTAATAGGCCTGAAGATTCATAGGAACTCCTTTTTTCTGAGATGACTGGGGTTTTGCGTGTAGCCAGCTTGGTTTTGTTGAAAATGTGCGTGATTACGAGAAAACCCTTTGAGGGTGAGCAATTACCTTACGTTTACCCTCTTTGCGAGGGAAAGGTTCAGGGAGGGGGCTTTGAGAGGGTGCTTTTGGTGACGATGAGTTGGTTGAGGTGTTCGGTATCGTGATCCACAAGGGCTTGAACGAGGGATCGAAACGTGGTTTTTTGCCCGTTTGCGAGGGTGGCTGGGTGTGCCCAAATGCCAGATGAAAGGGGGTGGAGAAAGGCCAGGGTTTGGGCGCGGGCGGTGGTGAAGCGGGCGAGGAGGTCTTCCAAAGAGGCTGTTTGATCGTAGTGGGTGGGGTTGGGGATGATGGTGGGGATGGCGGGGTTGGATTCGGTGGCGACGCGTTGGAGGCGGGTGTGAGATTGAATTTCGACAGAGTTTATGTGATTGAGAATGTCTGAGATAGACCACTGATCGGGCGCGAGGCGCGTGCCCTGTGTGGTCGGGGAAACGTTGCGAAGGGTACGGGCCAGGTCGCGGGGGGTGGCGTCTAGCGCGGACAAAAGTTCGTTTCGGCGGGTCATTCTTGAATTATAAGGTATCCGTAAGATTTGTCTGATAAGATTAGTCTTAGTGAAAGCTTGTTTGGAGGTGTCATCCTATTTCGCATAAGACCTGTTTGAAGTTGTTTCTTTTAAAACCATCCATCATTTTTAACCCCCACGCATAGGAGAAAAATAATGTTTCCCAATTTAGGCACATCTTTTCGCATTTACACCAAACGTCTACCCATTTTAATCTTGACTTTGTTCGTTTTATTGCTGGCCGCCTGTTCCGGTGGCACAGCCACCGAAAATCCGCAAGAAGGGGAGGAGATGACTGAAACCTCCGAAGAAGTTATCGAGACAACTGAAGAAGCCATAGGGGAAGAAAGCATGGCCCGCAGTGGCGTATTGCGTGTTGCGATGCAACCTGTGGTGAATATTGATCCGTTGGTGATTGCAACGGATAGTGAAATTTTGCTGGCCAGCCATGTGTACGATTATCTGGTGGAGGTGGACGCCCAATCGAATCTGGTGCCGCGTTTGGCGACGGGCTGGGACGTGAGCGAAGACGGTAAAGTGTATACCTTGCAACTCATGGAAGGCGTGACGTTTCACGATGGCAGTCCATTTTCCAGTGCGGATGTAGTATGGACGTTTGACCGTTTGCGCAACACTGTTGATACCCCCACACAAGGCCTTTATGCGAACGTCGTGAGTGTGGAAGCGACGGGTGATCTGGAAGTGACCTTCACGCTCGAAAACCCCAATCCTTTCTTTTTGTACGATCTGAGCGATAACCACGCGTTGATTCTGAAAGCAGAGACCACAGATGCCGACCAAAACTTCAACGGCACCGGGCCTTTCGTCGTCACCGATTACATCCCCGAAGACCGCGTGGTGATGACAGCGAACGAAAACTACTTCATCGCGGGCGAACCGCATCTGGCGGGACTAGAGATTCTATTCTTCAACGATGAAACCGCCTCCACGGAAGCATTGCGTGGCGGACAGGTGGACCTGGTAATGCGGATGTCCACTTCGTTATTTGAAAGTCTGAAAAGCGAACCCGGCATCGTGACCGTTGATATTCCCACCAACGGGTTTGACCTCATCCGCCTGCGTGCAGACCGCGCCCCCGGAAATGACCCGAACGTGATCCAGGCCCTCAAACTGGCGACAGACCGAGAATCAATCTGGCAGGTGGTTCAACAGGGATACGGCGCTGTCGGGAATGACTCCCCCATCGGCCCGTTGTACGCGGCTTACCACGACACCACCGCCGTCCCCCCCGCACGGGATATCGCCGCGGCGACTGAACTGCTCGCGGCCTCCGGCTACACCGCGGATGCCCCCCTCCAACTCACCCTCCACACGCCCGATACCGGCGGACGCCCCGACCTCGCGTCAGTGCTCAAAGCCCAATGGGAAGAAACCGGCGTTATCCAAATCGAAATCAGTGTCGAACCGGAAAGCGTCTACTACGCCGACCCTGGCGAAGATGGCGAAGCGGGCTGGCTGGGCGTTGACCTGGGGATCACAGGTTGGGGTTCCCGCCCGTATCCGCAGTTTTACCTGGATGTGATGCTCATCTGTGGCGCACAGTGGAACGAATCGCATTTCTGCGATGAAGAATTCGACCAACTGGCGATCACTGCCGGGACTTCGCTAGACGAACAGGAACGGATTGCCGCCTACAAAGCGATCCAACAACTGTTGATCGAGCGCGGCCCGGTCATTATCCCCTACTACTTTGCCCAACTAGGGGCGATCAGCGACCAGTTTGAAGGCTTTGAACTCAAAGCCTTCGCCGGACGCACCGATTTTCGCACCGTTACGTTTGTAGGCGGGAACTAATCTTTTTCACCACGAAGGGCACGAAGCGCCACAAAGGTTTTTTCCTTTGTGTGCCTTTGTGCCCTTTGTGGTTTAATCATTTGCATGGCCTTCTCCTCCCCGCTCTCCTCCTCGCCTGTGGCACCTTCCAATGGACAGCGCGTTTTTGCCGTCTTCCGCCAATTGTATGCCCGTCCGGCCTCGGCGGTGGGAACCACGATTTTTCTGCTTTTCCTCGCGCTGTCTCTGTTCGGGGCGTGGATCGCCCCCTACGAATTAAACGAACAAATTTATAGCGACGTGCGCCAACCCCCCTCCGCCACCCACTGGTTCGGCACGGACAACCTGGGGCGGGACGTGTTCAGCCGCGTCATTCTGGGCGCGGGGGACATTTTGCGGCTGACAGGGATCGGCACCCTGCTCTCGGTCATCAGCGGGACTTCGTTCGGTCTGCTGTCCGGGTACGTGGGTGGGTGGTTCGATGAAGGGCTGATGCGCTTTTTTGACAGTCTGCTCGCGATGCCCGCGCTTTTGCTGGCGCTCCTCCTGCTCGGCACGCTCGGCCCCTCGGAAACGAGCGTGTTAATCGTCATCGTGATCGTGTACACCCCCATCGTGGCGCGCGTCGTCCGCAGTGTGGTGCTGGAAGTCAAAACCCGCGCCTTTGTGGAAGCCGCCCGCATTCAAGGCGAATCCCTCGGGCGCATCCTGTTTCGGGAGATTTTCCCCTCCGTTTTGCCCGCCCTGACCGTCGAAGCGTCCCTGCGCTTTTCGTATGCCATTTTCCTCGTCGCCTCGCTCGGTTATTTGGGCATCGGCGTTCAACCCCCCAGTGCGAACTGGGGGCTGATGGTCAACGAAGCCCGCCCCCACGTCAGCCAACTTCCATGGGCGATGTATTTCCCCGCGGGCGCAATTGCGTTGCTGGTGATCGGGGTGAATTTGATGGCGGATGGGATTAAGCGGGTGTTGACGCGGCAAGTATAGGGGATGATTCGGGTATAATTTTAAAATTCAAGAGGAATAAATGGATGCCCCATTGCGAGTTGTGCTGGATACGAATGTCGTTTTTGAAGGATTAACCAACCAGGCCAGTGCTTGCGGTCTCATTGCGGACTTATGGCGTGCAAAGTTGCTCAGAGTTTGTGTTTCAGATACCATCGCATATGAGTATGCGGATGTTTTATCTCGAAAACTATCTGACCAACGATGGAGTGAAATCCGATTGGTTCTCCAAGCCTTATTGAAAGAGGCTGAACTCGTGGATGTTTATTTTTCGTGGCGACCTGCCTCGCCTGATCCAGGTGACGATCATGTGATAGATTGTGCGATGAATGCAAATGCCCTTCTTGTCACCTCCAATATTCGTGATTTCAAAACTGCACAACAGGTTTTAGGCTTGCAAACGATAACCCCTGTAAAGCTATTAGAGTATCTTACAGATTAATGACCTGTTCCTTAATTAACCATGAGGTAAAAAGATGTCAGAACTTACCCTCCAACTTCCCGATACACTTTATCAACAATTAGAGGAACTAGCGTTAGATGAAGGAGTTTCTCTAAGCCATTATATTCTTTATACGCTTACCAACCGGGTAGCCTCTGCGAATTCTATTCAGATTCTTCCTCCTGAGCAGGTATCCCAACAACGCGCAAATTTTGAGACTCTTTTGCAGAAATTAGGAAAAGCCTCGAAAGCCAGAGTGGATGAAATCTTAGCCACGCGTCCTGCCGGATCAGCAGACCCCGATCTGAATCCCGAAACTGTCAAAAAGATAAAACAACTCATTCATTCAAAAAATAAGTAACCGTTGAAAATTTGGGGACAATCGGTTTCATTTCTCATGTCCCTCCTCACCCTCCGCGCCCTCACAGTAGCCTACCACATCAACGGCACCTCCTACCCTGCCGTTCGCGACTTCACCCTCACCCTCGAACCCGGACAAACCTACGGCCTCGTCGGCGAAAGTGGGAGCGGCAAATCCACCATCGCCCTCGCCCTCATGCGCTACCTCAGCGAAGGCGGGCAGGTCACCCACGGGGAAATCACGTTTGAAGGGCAAAACCTCCTCACCCTGACCGAAGAACAAATGCGCCCGATCTGGGGCAAACGAGTGGCTCTCGTCCCGCAGAATCCCCTCTCCTCCCTCAACCCCTCCCTGCGGATCGGCGAACAACTCGCCGAAACCCTCCGCCACCACGAAAACCTGACCCATGCGGACGCCGCGACCCGCGCGTTAACCCTCCTCGAACAAGTCCGCGTCCCTGACCCGCGCCGCGTCGCCGAATCCTACCCCCACCAGATTAGCGGCGGGATGCAACAACGCGTGATGATCGCCATGGCGCTCTCCACCGAACCCGCCCTCCTCGTCCTCGACGAACCCACCACCAACCTCGATGTCACCACCCAGGCCACCATCCTCGACCTGTTCAAAGACCTCATCGAAGAACATCACACCGCCGCCCTCTACGTCACCCACAACCTCGGCGTC
>JABWBV010000550.1 GCA_013359445.1 Anaerolineales bacterium
TATTCATCAGGCAGGGTAAGCATCGGCAAACCTCTTGGTGGAGTTTTTGCTTCAGCTTACCTTGCTTTTTGTTAATGTGCAAATGGATAAAGTCCAGCTCAGATTATGTCCACTATTTGCGCGAAGAAGTGGAACAGCAGACGGGCGCACCATGCATATTCTTCTCTGGGGCGTTGGGCGGCATGATGACGCCCGATGTGCAAGACCACTCGTTTGAAGAAGCAGAAACGATGGGGAAAAAGTTGGCATTGGAGGGACTGGCGGCGATTCGTGTCGCGGTCATTGAACCGTCCCCAGCGCTCAGTGTGGAGAAGAAGATCATCAAAGCCAAACTCACTAACATCCTGTACAAACTTGCATTTAGGCGAAAACTCCTGCCCGATGTCCGTGACAAAAAAGGTTACATCACCACTGAAGTCAATCTCATTCGAATCGGCGGGCTTTGGTTGGCAACCGTTCCGGGGGAGTTACTGCCCAGGTTGGGTTTGCACCTCAAGGCGTGGATGAAAGAGGCCGGGGCGCAGGTCACAGGGGTGATCGGGTTGGCAAATGACGAATTGGGCTACATCCTCCCTTTGGAAGATTTCAAATATCCGTGGAATCCGTTCAAACCAGGAAAACATTACGAAGAGACGAATTCGATTGGCAAGGATATTACGCCGAAGGTGATGGAAGGCATCAAGGCCTTGTTGTAATTACGGAATAGTTCCATGCGTATCAAGGATCAGTTATGCCCAAAATAACCATCATCGGCGGTGATTCCAATACGTGGGGGCCTACCTTCATCCGCGATATTTTCATATTTGTCGAAATTATTTCAATCGCAAAACAAAGGAGAGTTTTATGTCTGAATTAGCAATTTTGGGCGGCCCAAAAACCCGCCCTACAGCATACCCCCAGTGGCCTGTGTGGGATCAACGTGATATTGATGCGGTGACTGAAGTGATCAAAAGCGGACGTTGGGGCGGGTATCCATATCCCGGCCCGAAAACCGCCGAACTCAGTAAAAAGTTCGCCGAAATGCAGGGTGGCGGGTATGCCGTCCCCATGGTCAACGGCACCATTACGATGGAAGTGGCCCTGCGCGCGGCGGGCATCGGTTGGGGGGATGAAGTGCTCGTCCCGGCTTACACCTTCCAGGCCACTGCTTCCGCCCCGATGGCCGCGGGCGCCATCCCTGTGATTGTGGATGTGGACCCAAACAATTATTGTCTCGACCCCAAAGCCGCCGAAAAAGCCATCACGCCCAAGACGAAGGCCATTATCCCGGTGCATCTCGGCTCGAACATGGCGGACATGGACGCGATCATGGCACTGGCCGAAAAATACAACCTGATCGTGATCGAAGATTGCGCCCATGCCCACGGCGCAAAGTGGCGCGGCAAGGGGGCCGGGACCATCGGGCACTTCGGCTCGTTCTCCCTGCAATCGTCCAAAATCCTGACTTCGGGCGAGGGGGGCATCCTGCTGTGCAAAACCCCGGAACTGGCCGCCAAAGCCGCCAGCATCATTGATTGTGGGCGTCCACATGCGTTGGGGGGCGGAGAAGAAGATGAGTCACAGGAATATCAGGTGGGGGGCAACTTCCGCATGAGCGAGTTACAGGCGACGCTGGCGTTGGTGGGCATCGAACGCTTCCCCGAACAGGCCCAACAACGCGAAGCGATGGCCGCCTACATGGACGAAGCCTTGAGCGAAGTCCCCGGCGTGCGCGTGCTCAAACGGGACGAAAGGCACACCACCCGCTCGTTTTACCGCTATATTTTCGCCATCCAGCCCGAGGAATTTGGCGTGGAGCATGATGTGTTGTGCGGTGCGCTAGATGCAGAAGGAATTGAGTGCTGGGTGGGTTATGAAGCGATGCACAACTACAAACTTTTTCAGCCGCAAAAATCGAAACTCGCCGTGCCGAATGCTTTCCCGCAGTATTTCGACTTCCAAAATATGCACCTGCCCGAAGCCACCCGTGCCTGCGAACACGAAGCGGTTTGGCTGGATGAAGCGGTTTTCCGCTGTGGGCCGCAAGGTGTGGATGATGCCGTGGAAGCGATAAAGAAAATCCAGCGCAACGCGGCTGAACTTCAAAAAGCCGCTGATGCTTTCCGTGGTAAATCAAGTTAGAAACGGCTCAGATTCTACCCGGCTGGGGTAGGTACATAAAATTTTCACCCTGTCGGTTTTGCAGAGGGAATACCAAAATAGATCACGCGGCATGTATGTGTACGGAATGCCCAAACGCAAAAACGCCCCTGCATCCAGGGGCGTTTTTGCTATTTATGCAATATTTTCTCGATTTGGGGGGCAAATCTGCGGACGAAAGTTATAACCGTTTGAGGGAGTTAACGAATTTGTCCAGGGTGTCTTTTAACGTACAAGGATAAGGGGTTCGAAAACCGCGGAAATTCATCCATCAAAGTTCAAGGGAGTTTTCTCAAGGAGGTCAGGAAGCTTACCCTTTTCTTAGAATCCTGTGCCATAATTTCCTCATGCGAATTCTTCTCGTTGAGGACGAACCGGGTGTGGCACGATTCATCCGCCAGGGGTTAACCGAGGCCGGATATGCCGTAGATGTCGCGCAGGATGGCCGGGAGGGCTTGGCCTACGGACTGTCTGCCGAGTATGACGCAGTTGTCTTGGACCTCATGCTCCCTAAAATGAACGGGCTGGAAGTCCTGCGCGAACTCCGCCACCAACAGTTTAAAACCCCTGTGCTTCTGCTCACCGCCCGCGATGGGGTGGATGACCGTGTCCAGGGGCTGGATGCCGGGGCGGATGATTACCTCGTCAAGCCGTTCGCCTTTCCCGAACTCCTTGCCCGCCTCCGCGCCTTGCTTCGCCGCCCCCCACTTCAGGCGGGGACCCTCCTCCAATTGGCCGATCTCCAGATGAATCTGGCCACCCGCGAAGTTCATCGGGCTGGCAAACTCCTGGAATTCAGCCCTCGCGAGTTTTCCCTGCTCGAACTTCTTCTGCGCCATCCCAATCAGGTACTCACCCGCACCCAAATTCTCGAACATGTCTGGAATTTTAATTTCTATGGGGACAGTAACGTGGTCGATGTCTACATTGGCTACCTGCGCCGAAAAGTTGACCTGGGCTTTGCGCCACCACTCATCCACACCGTGCGGGGAGTTGGGTTTCGCCTGAGCGAACGTTTCGACTGAGCGAAAATGGTTAAACTCCCCATTCGCCTCCGCCTGACGCTTTGGTATATGCTCCTCATGGCAATTACCTTTGCCGCCTTTGGCGCTTTCCTCTTCTTTCGCTTTCAGCATAGTTTGAGGGCCGCCCTGGATGCCTCACTTCAACTCACCGCCGCACAAATGATGGCCACCATCGATCTGGAAGAAGACCTGGCAGAAAATGGGCGGCTGGCGTTTGAATTGAATCAACCAATTGGAAACATGGCCCTGCGCCTGGTTTCGGCGGATGGGACCGTTTGGGATGCTTATGGGGATACGGGCGTCGTTTGGGGCGCGCCAGCCTCCGGGTTTGTGACCCTTTTTGCTCCCGCCCCGTGGCGAACTTATACCCAACCAATTTTCATGGCCGATCAAACCCTGGTGGGGTGGCTTCAAGTGGCGCAATCCCTTGAACCGGTGAACACCACCCTGGCAAATTTCCGTGCCCAGCTGGGATGGGGCCTCCCCCTCGTACTCGTACTCGCCGGCGCAGGGGGATATTTCCTCGCCAGCCGTGCCCTCGCCCCCATCAGCCATCTCACTCAGACCGCCCAAGGAATTACCGCCCACGATCTCTCTCGGCGCATTGCGTATCATGGTCCGGCGGATGAAATCGGGCAATTAGCCCTCACCTTTGACCAGATGCTGACCCGGCTGGAAGAGGCCTTTCAACGGGAACAACGCTTTACAAGCGACGCCGCACATGAGCTTCGCACCCCCCTGACCGTGCTTAAGGGACAAATCGAAGTGACCCTCAGCCGCCCACGCCTCCCGGACGAATACGAAACCAAACTCCTCGAACTCAACCAGCACGTGGACCGGCTGATTCGCCTGAGCAATGCCTTGTTATTTCTCTCCCGTGCCGATCAAAACCAAATCGCCTGGCATCCTGTGCCACTCAACCTGGTTGATCTGTTGCAGGTGATGGCCGAAGAAATCCGCCCCCTGGCGCTCGCACGGAGCCTCACGTTCGACGTGTCCCTCCCTGAACCTTTGTGGATGATCGGAGACCCGGATCATCTCACCCGCCTCTTTCTGAACTTGCTCGATAACGCGGTCAAATACACTCCTGCCGGAGGCCAGATCACGCTCCGAGTAAACGCCGCCCTCCGGCAGGTGGTTCTCTTCAACACCGGACCGGGCCTCGCACCGGAATTACTTTCCCACTTGTTTGAACGCTTTTTCCGCGCAGATACGGCCCGCGCACGTCCCGCGGGCGGCGATGGACTAGGTCTGGCGATTGCGAAAGAAATTGTCCGCCTGCACCACGGGGATCTGCGAGCGGAGAGCCACCCAGGGCAGGGTATCACTTTTACGGTGGCATTCCCGGCGGATACGCGGGTTGTCTCAAAAGAATAAGAAAAAACTTAGGGGCTTATTACGAATTTCTTAGGGTTCGCTCCTACAATGACCTCAAATTCAACCCCGAAGGAGACAATCATGAAACCCAAACTTTTGATCCTCATTGTCCTGGTCACCGTATGGATGACCGCCTGCACTCCCAAACCTACCCCTATAGCCCCTCAAGAAACCTATTCCGTGAATCTCACCCCTGCCGATTTTGTGTCCCAAATTGACAAC
>JABWBV010000551.1 GCA_013359445.1 Anaerolineales bacterium
GATTATACATCCCCGAATTAGCTATCGGCCGGTTGGTTGAAACGCCATCCGAAATTTCCACAGCGATTAACCACTTTCTCGAGCCAAGTTCTGGGACCGTTTCAAATGCTCTGGTGACGGGATATACTTTCTTAAAAGACCAATCCCTCGCCATTGTAGAAGAAATTTCAGATGCAGGGGTGTCTGTTACTCAGCTCATATATGATGGGTGGCCGGCCATTCTATTAGAACCCCTTTTACTTACCGATACCAATGAATTAATTTCCCTCAATGGTCATTTCAACCACTATATTTTCCTGGCGGGAGATGAGGATACTTATCTCACCCAAGCACAAGTTGATGATGCTTCAACTTCATTTGCACATGACTTAATTTTCACAGTCGGATGCCAATCAGGTTTAAACTTGCCTGCCTCCCAGGTTCTTCCTGGGGCTGAAAGTAAAGATTTCGCGCAAGTTTTTGTTCAAAAAGGGGCTGCATATATCGCGAATACCGGCTTCGGTTATGGGGATATGGACAGCATTAGCTACTCGGAACTCCTTGCCCTGAAATTTGTCCAACAATTTGGTTCGCAGCCCCTTGCAGTGGGAAAAGCCTTGATGCAAGCCAAGCAACAGTTCTATGCGAGTGTTGGATATACGTCATTCGGCGATTACGATGAAAAAGCCATGTTGGAATGGACGTTATATGGTTTTCCCATGATGGAGATCACACTTCCCACCCTCCCGCCTGCGGAAAACATCTATTTCACTTCAACCTTGCAAACCAGCTCAAGCGGTTATTCAATCACGCTTTTAACGGTAACGCCTCCCCTCACCTCTCCTGAATTGGTTACCCGCACAATAAACGGTGAGCCAGTTGTGATTGGGAATTTTTATCAGATTGACCATGAGGCGCAAATCAACCCAGGACGCCCCATTCAACCTCGGATGGGCATTGATCTGGATGCGACCGCCGTCATTAGCGATCACACGGTTACAGGAATCCTTTTTCTCGGGGGTACCTATGTGGATGAACCCGCTTTCAACCCGGTAATCTCTAAGATCGTATCAGATACTCTTTCAGACAAGAATTATTTTGAGCCTCCCTTTATCCCGAAGAGTTGGTATCCCGACATGATGCACGTGTTGAACCGCCTGCACTTGGGCGAACTTATTTCCGAAAAACTTGTTCTGATCCCTGCCCAATACAAAGCCACTACAGAAATTACAGGCACCGAAAGAATTTACACCTCATTGGATTATGAAATCAACCATGTTCCACCAGGGAATACGAACGACTTTGCTGCCCCTCTCATTTATCGGGTAGAAATCATGCCCACCCCCAATGGCATCCATTTTGATATCCTCGTAAAAGATGATAGGGTGGTCGAAAAAGTCATCGTGACCTATGATGAAGGGTTCGGGATGTGGCAACACATTGCTTTATCGCTCAATTCTGATGGGCACTGGGTAGGGAACCTGGCGGCCAATCTTCAACAGGCTATTGTGCAAGCGGTTGATACTTCTGGAAACGTTGCTACTAGCCACAACAAGGGGGACTTCTATATTCCAGTAGGGGTTTCGCTAACCCCAGAAACGCCTACTTCTCAGTGGGTACAAACTGGACAAGCCGCAGCATATGTCAGCACGATAGAAAATTTAGGGGCAGGCGAGGATACATTCTTGATTCAACTTCAAACCCTGAGCACGCCTCCCTGGTTTGTTACGCAAAGCGCTTCCCAAGTAACTCTAGCAGCAACTGCATCCTCAGCTATCACAATTACAGTACTTCCGCCTGCCGAAGCTTTTTGGGGCATTGCAAATATGGTGAAGTTAACCGTCACCTCACTTTCCAACCCCAATATTTTTGACACAACCATTTTTACGACCACAGCCGCACGCACAGGGGATGTGAAAATCACCCCCATTGTGGCTTCGAATATCGGTACACCCGGTCATCCCCTTCCCTATACATTGACTCTTAAAAACACAGGGAACTACACAGACACATTCAACCTGTTTACAACCGGAAACATCATCCCCCTTGGGCAACCAGTAACTTTAGGTTTCCTTCAATCGGCTGATTTCACCCTTAGTGTTGAAATCCCTGAGAATGTCATTTCTGGAACAGTTCTTGTTGATCAGGTATGGGCAGTTTCTGTTTTTGACCCAAATAAAATTTTTACAGCGACCCTTTCAACATCGGTCAGAGACGAGACAATAACGAATCCGCATATCACAACAGACAGCCCGACGGCATTGGGGCATGCAACGACTTTCACCGTCACGGTAGAAACGGGGTCCAACATAACATATACTTGGAACTTTGGGGACGGCCATCCCATTGTCCACACGAGTATGAAGGTCATCTCCCATACTTATCCTTCCACAGGAGTCTTTACGGCTGTCGTAACATCCACCAACCTTATAAACCATGTGACAACCTCTACACAAGTAACTGTAGCCCACAAGCCAGAAGGGTTACTCGTCATGAATGACAGTCCCACGCCGTTGGGAGAACCTACCACTTTTACAGCTACAGTCATAACAGGCACTGGCATTACATTTATATGGGATTTTGGCACACTGAAGGTGCCCAACCTTTCAATTACTACGACAGCCAGCTATACCTATCTCGCCCTGGGAACTTATACAGCTACAGTAACAGCGCTCAATTCCGTAGGTTCAGCCTCCGCGTCCACCCAGGTTACAATAGTAGATGAAGCCATTAGCGGACTTAGTGTGCGAAACGATAGCCCAACCGCACCGAACGAAGATACAACCTTTACCGTGACCATTGCTACCGGCACGAATGTATCTTACGCCTGGAATTTCGGAGACACCATCGAGATATTCCAATCTGAAATAACCACAACAACGCATACCTACCTAGAAACCGGTATCTTTACCGCCGTGGTTACTGCATCCAACTCAGTCTCTTCAATTTCTGTTTCCACAGTTGTTACCGTTACCTCTGTTCAGTTACAGGAATTTAACATTTACCTGCCAACTCTCCTAAAAAGTTCGCCTGGTTCAAAAAATAAGAACCACCATATTGATTTGATATTACACGAGTTAAGGGAGAAAACGCTACCCAAACTTCAGTTCAAATACTGGGAAAACCAATTCATGTCTTCTGAAATCCCAATATTCCACAATCTGGGGCTCATTTCTCGTTCAACCACAAATTCCATTAGAACCAGAAATTTTCCTCCTCACAAGTTGGCCCCCGCTAACGCCGCCTCTAACTGTGCTAAATCCACCAGCCAGGCTTGATGCCGTTGCGCCTCGGCGCGGGCCGCATCCGTAAACCCGGCGCGGGTAAAAAACGCATAATATACCTGCCACTCCGGGCCAGGGCTGACCAGGGGGGCCTTCTCCACCAGTTCCCGAATCACCGCCTGCCCCACCGCGTGTTCGCCCCACTTGCACTCCCCCAATAACAGCTTTTTTTCACGCCAATTCACCGCTACGACATCCACTTGCGCGTCCGCGGCCCAATGACTGCCCACCGTTTCCGGTAAAAAAGGTAGGGCTTGTTGTCGCGCCTGAGCAATCACCCACCGGCGACACAACTCCTCAAACACCGTCATCCCAATAAACGCCCGGAATTGCTCCCCAATTTCCCCCCATAACGTCTCCACCAACCCCTGTTCGATGATTTCGGCATGGGGTTCGATAAAGCGATAATAAAACCGCAAAAACGCATCCAGCACATGGTACCGGCTCCGTTTCGAGGCTTGCCGTTCAGATAAGGGGAGGGTCGCCGGCACCCGACGTTCAATTAACTTCAGCGCTATAAGCCGTTTCAAATAGGGTTGGATGTTCGAGGACGACAAACCCACCGCGCCCGCAATTTCCCCTGCCGTATGCTGTCCCGCCGCAATTGCGCGGAGCATGGTCTCATAAATCCGCGTCTCCCGCACCAATTCCGTAACCAGCACGGTGGGTTCACTGCGGAACATCCCCGTGCGCTGGAACAACTGCTGGCGAATATTCTGGCTCAGGCTTTGCGCGGGGTCAAACCGCTCTAAATACGCCGGAATCCCCCCTAACACCGCATACGTCGCCACGCGTTCGGCCATCGGATACTGCGGAAAAAATGCCTTCAACGCCGAAAAAGGCAACGGCCCGACCGGCAACTGCCCCGTAAACCGCCCAAACAGGGGGGCGCGATAGGTCATCATCTCCTCCATCATCCCTTCGGTACACCTGACCGTGCAGGCCAGCAGGGCATCTTTATCCGCGTCCTTCTTCGCTGTGCAATTGCAGTCGTTGTTATACAGGTCCGGGCAGGACGGGCATGGCCTCGTCCAGACCGACGCACGAGATCCACCCCGTGAACCACTCGATCGCCTGGGTCGTCGAGAGCGCCGTCAGGCGCTTCTGGATGCTGCCGGTCGTTCCGCCACACGCCATGTCTGCCTCCGGGCTGCCCCGAGTGAGGCGCCCCGAATTCGCGCAGGTGCGTCCAGGGTACATGACTCGGCCCAGCGTTGCCTCGCCAGATGTCAGGAGCCCGTCAAGACTCGTCAATATGCTCGACGGAACCCCCGCTCCAGAGGCTCGGCGGGTCGGACCTTCATGCCCGACTGGATGCCGCCCCTCCCCAGGGCGCTACCCTCCCTCTCGCGCGCCTCGCCCTGCCCCTCCTGCTGCTCCGCATGCTCCTCGCCCCCGCCCCCGCCTGCATGACCCGGCCTTCCTGGCCGCCACCTTCGAGCATTGCCGCTGGACGCCCGACCCCGACGACGCCGCGGCCGTCCCGCTG
>JABWBV010000036.1 GCA_013359445.1 Anaerolineales bacterium
ACCGAAGAACGCGAAACCCTCGCTCGCACCGCCGCCGCCCAAATCCTGAATCTGATCGAGATCGGCCTCACCCCCCGCCAACTCGTCACACCCGAAGCGATTGACGACGCCTTCGCCCTCGACATGGCGATGGGCGGCTCCACCAACACCGTCCTCCACACCCTCGCCTTCACCCACGAAGCCGGGATTGATTACCCCCTCGAACGCATCAACCAGGTCGCCGACAAAGTCCCCCACCTGTGCAAAGTCAGCCCCGCCGGGCAATGGCACATGGAAGACGTCCACCGCGCGGGCGGCATCCCCGCGATTTTGAACGAAATTGCCGTGGATGGCAATACGCTCCACCTCGACCGGATGACCGTAACCGGACAAACCCTCCGCGAAAACCTGGCCGGAAAGGGCAACCACGATACGAACGTGATCCGCACCCGCGCGACCGCCCACTCCCCCGTTGGCGGGTTGGCCGTCCTGTTCGGGAATCTGGCCCCCGACGGGGCGATTGTCAAAGTCGGCGGCGTGGCCCCCGCGATGATGCGCCACACCGGCCCGGCGCGGATTTACGAAAGTCAGGACGACGCCATGCGCGGCATTCTCAACCGGGAAGTTCAGGAAGGCGAAGTCGTCGTCATCCGGTACGAAGGGCCACGCGGCGGCCCGGGGATGCAGGAAATGCTCTCCCCCACCTCCGCCATCATGGGCATGGGGTTGGGCGAAAAAGTCGCCCTGATCACGGACGGGCGTTTTTCCGGCGGCACGCGCGGCGCGTGCATCGGGCATATCAGCCCGGAAGCGGCGGCCCGCGGACCCATCGCCGCCCTGCAACCCGGCGACCTGATCGAGATTGACCTCGTCGCCCGTACCCTCAACGTCCGCCTCAGCGACGAAGAAATCCAAACCCGCCTCGCCGCCCTCCCCCCCTTCGAATCGAACATCGAAAGCAAATGGCTAAAACGCTATTCGCGGATGGTGACGAGTGCGAGTACGGGAGCGGTATTAATATAGGAAGAAGGAATTAGGAAGAAGGAAAAAGGAATCAGGCCCCCAATCCCTAATTCCCCTTTCCTTCTTCCCCCTTCCAAATAACCATCAACAAAGGAGACCCTCATGCAATTATCTGGAGCCGAAATTCTTTGGGAATGTCTGGTGCGCGAAGGCGTTGAAGTCGTCTTCGGCTTTCCCGGCGGGGCGATTATGCCCGTTTACGATGCCATGCTCAATTACCCCGTTCACCACGTGCTCGTTCGCCACGAACAGGGCGCGACGCACATGGCGGATGGCTACGCTCGCGTGACCGGCAAAGCGGGGGTCGTGATGGCGACCTCCGGGCCGGGTGCGACCAATCTCGTCACCGGGATCGCCTCTGCGATGATGGACTCCATTCCGATGGTGGCTATCACCGGACAGGTGGCGGCACATTTGATCGGCGGCGATGCGTTTCAGGAAACGGACGTGACCGGCATCACGCAACCGATCACCAAACACAACTACCTCATCACCAGCGCGGACGAAATCGCGGAGACGGTGCGCGAGGCGTTTTACATCGCCCAAAGTGGACGCCCCGGCCCGGTGTTGATTGATATTTGCAAAAACGCCCAGATTGAAAAGACTGAATTTGAATACCCCGACGATCCCGAACTGCCCGGATACCACCCGCCCAAACACGCCCCGCTCCCGGACATGAACAAAGCCGCCGCGATGATCGCCGAAGCCCAACGCCCGGTCATTCTCGCGGGGCACGGGGTGCTGAAATCCGGCGCGATGGCGGAGATTCGCCTGTTCGCCGAAAAAACCCAGACCCCGGTCGCGATGACCTTACTCGGGCTGGGTTCGCTCCCTGCCTCCCACCCCCTCAGTCTGGGGATGATGGGGATGCACGGCGAAGCGTATGCGAACAACGCCATTCAGGGGTCCGATCTGATATTGGCGTTCGGGATGCGGTTCGATGATCGGGTGACGGGCAACCTGCGGACCTACGCTCCCCGCGCACGCAAGATTCATATCGAAATTGACCCTTCCGAAATCCACAAAAATGTTCACGTGGATGTTCCCCTCGTCGGTGATCTCAAAACGGTGTTGCAAGACCTGACCCCGATGGTGCAACCCGGCGATCACGAGGAATGGCTCGATCAGATCGCCGAGTGGAAAGCGGACACCGAACGCCGCGACATTCAGGCGTGGCCGGACGATGGCAAACTGTACGCCGCGCACGCCATCCGCGATATTTGGAAACACACCAGCGGCAAAGCGATCCTGGCGACGGACGTGGGCCAACACCAGATGTGGGCGGCGCAATATTACAAGCTCGAACAGCCCTACCACTTTTTGACGTCCGGGGGCGCGGGGACCATGGGCTTTGGGATGCCCGCCGCGATTGGGGCGTGGTTTGCACACAAAGACCGGGAAGTGTGGGCGATTGTTGGGGACGGTGGCTTTCAGATGACCCAGGCCGAGATGGCAACGGCGATCAACGAAGGTGCGAATGTCAAAGTGTGCATCATGAACAATAGCTTTTTGGGCATGGTGCGGCAGTGGCAGGAGTTCTTCAACGAAAAGCGCTACTCCGCCGTGCATATGAAAAACCCCGACTTCGTCAAACTCGCCGAGGCCTACGGCATCCCCGCCCGCCGTGTGAAAACCCCCGAAGAAATCGCCGATGCGATGGAATTCGCCAAAAACACCCCCGGCCCGGTCGTGCTGGAGTTCGTCGTCGAACAGGAAGACGCCGTGTACCCGATGGTTCCCGCTGGTGCAGATTTAGACGCCATGCTGCGGAGACCGATTCGGAAGGCTGTACCCGCTTAAGAATCTCGCCACGAATTACACGAATGAAACGAATTTTTTGATGAAATGGAGTTTTGTAATAGTTGTTTGTAGTGACGATTTCAATCGTTGGTCTAACGACTAAAGTCATCACTACGAATTAGTTTCAAAAACTGTTCTGTGAAACTCTGTTTACCTCTGTGTTCTCTGTGTACCATCTTCTTCCATTCGTCTAATTCGTGAAATTCGTGTCAAAGGAAAACCTCATGCGCCAAACCCTTATCACCAAAGTCGAAAACAAACCCGGTGTCCTCAACCGTGTCGCCTCCCTCTTTCGCCGCCGGAACTTCAACATTGACTCCCTCAACGTCGGCCAGACCGAAGACCCGCGCTTCTCCCGGATGACCATCGTCGTCAACACCAAAGACGTGGACGCCCACAAAGTGGAAGCCAACCTCTACAAACTGGTCAACGTTGTGGACGTGCAGGACGTGACCGGACAATCCGCCCTGCTCCGCGAACTCGCCCTCATCAAAGTCAAAGCCAAAAACGGCCAGCGCGCCGAAATTGCCAACCTCGCCAACATCTTCGGCGCAAAAATCATTGATGTCGCCGAAGACTCCGTCGTCGTGCAGGTGGCCTCCGGCGAAGAAAAAGTCAACAGCCTCGTCGAACTGCTCCGCCCCTTCACCATCATCGAACTCGTTCGCACCGGCCAGGTCGCCATGATGCGCGGCAGTACCGAAGGCGTCCGCCATACCCCCGGCGCGGGCGGGAACGGGTATCAAAACGGTAAAAATCACTAGGAAAGGAAGAAGGAATTAGGAATCAGGAAGAAGGAAGAAGAAAGTTCTAAATTCCCCGTTACTAATTCCTGATTCCCCATTCCTAATTCCCAATTCTTCATCACTCAAGGACTAATAATGGCCACCATCTTCTACGACAAGGATGCAAATCCCGAACTCATTAAATCCAAAAAAGTCGCAATTGTCGGCTTTGGCTCACAAGGACACGCCCACGCCCTCAACCTCAAAGAGAGCGGCGTGGATGTCACCGTCGCCCTGCGCCCGCCGGGTCAAGGACCGGGAAGCAAAAGCTGGGCCAAAGCCGAAGCCGCCGGGCTGAAAGTCGCCTCCGTCGCCGACGCCACCCAATGGGCCGACGTGATCATGATGCTCGCCCCCGACACCTCCCAAGCCGAAATTTACACCGAATCCGTCGAACCCTACCTGACCGAAGGCAAAACCCTGATGTTCGCCCACGGGTTCAACATCCGCTACGGCACAATCACCCCGCCCGCCAACGTGGATGTCACAATGGTCGCCCCCAAAGCCCCCGGCCACCGCGTCCGGGAAACGTACACCGAAGGCGGTGGCACCCCCTGCCTGATCGCCGTTCACCAGGACGCGAGCGGACACGCGCAGGCCCAGGCCATTGCCTACGCCTGGGGCATCGGCTGTACCCGCGCGGGCGGCCTCACCACCACCTTCGCCGAAGAAACCGAAACCGACCTGTTTGGCGAACAATCCGTTCTCTGCGGCGGCGTCTCCGAACTCGTCAAAGCCGCCTTTGAAACCCTCGTCGAAGCGGGCTACCAACCCGAACTCGCCTACTTCGAAACCATGCACGAACTCAAACTCATCGTAGACCTGTTCTATCGCGGCGGCCTCAACTACATGCGCTACTCCGTCTCCGACACCGCCGAACATGGCGATTACGTCTCCGGCAAACGCCTCATCACCGAAGAGACGAAACACGAGATGTCCCAAATCCTGAAAGACATCCAAGACGGCACCTACGCCAAAAACTGGATCGAAGAAAACAAAAATGGCCGTCCCTGGTTCAACGAAGAACGCAAACGCCAGCAAAACCACCCGATTGAAAAAGTGGGCGCGGAACTGCGGGCGATGATGCCGTTTTTGAATCCGGTGACGATTAAGCCTGGAGAGTAACGAGTAATGAGTAATGAGTGGAATTACTCATTACTCATTACTCGTTATTAAAAAAAGAGCCTCTTATGACAGTATCCCCCAACTACATCCGCATCTTCGACACCACCCTCCGCGACGGCGAACAATCCCCCGGCGCGAGCATGACTTCTGGCGAAAAATTGGAAGTCGCCCGCGCCCTGGCCCGCATGGGCGTGGACGTGATCGAGGCTGGATTCCCCGCCGCGTCGCCCGATGACCTGGAAGGGGTACGGCAAATCGCGCGGGAAGTCGGCAACACCCCCGGGCCTAACGGTGCGCCGCCCCCGATCATCTGCGGCCTCGCGCGCGCCCACAAAGGCGACATTGACCAGGCGTGGGAAGCCATCCAACACGCCGCCCGCCCGCGCATCCACACCTTCCTCGCCACCTCCCCCATCCACATGAAACACAAACTTCAAATGGACCCGGAAGATGTCATCGAACGCGCCAAAGAAATGGTCACCTACGCCAAGACCTACTGCGCCGACGTGGAATTCTCCCCGGAAGACGCGGGACGCAGTGACCCGGAATTTCTCTACCTCGTGCTGGGCGAAGCCATCAAAGCCGGAGCCACCACCCTCAACATCCCCGACACCGTTGGCTACACGACCCCCGACGAGTTTTACCGGCTCATTGACGGGATCATGAAACACACCCCCGGCATCGAAAACGTGATCGTCTCCGTCCACTGCCACGACGATCTCGGCCTCGCGACGGCGAACACCCTCGCGGGGTTACGGGCGGGCGCGCGGCAGGCGGAAGTGACCGTCAACGGCATCGGCGAACGGGCGGGCAACACCTCCCTCGAAGAAGTGGTGATGGCCCTGCATACCCGCCGCCCGGTCTTTGGCCTGGAAACGGGCATTGACACCACCCACATCACCCGCGTCAGCAAAATGGTGTCCAACTACACCAGCATCCCCGTCCAGCCGAACAAAGCCATTGTCGGTGCGAACGCCTTCGCCCACGAAGCGGGCATTCACCAGGACGGGATGCTCAAACACGAAAGCACCTACGAAATCATGCGCCCCGAAACGGTCGGGCTGAACAAATCCGCGCTCGTCCTCGGCAAACACTCCGGGCGACACGCCCTCAAAGTCCGCCTCGCCGACATGGGCTACGACCTCGAACAGGCCGAACTCGACACCGTCTTTGAACGGTTCAAAGCCCTGGCTGACAAGAAAAAAGTCGTCGCCGAAGCCGATCTGGAAGCGCTGATGACCGATTCGCTGTACCAGACCCGAGAGATTTTCACGCTCGACGGCCTGCAAGTGACCTGCGGCACGATGGGCCTCCCCACCGCGACCGTGCGCCTGACCGGCCCGGACGGGAAAGTCCACATCCACGCGTCCATCGGCACCGGCCCGGTGGATGCCGTGTACAAAGCGATTGACCACCTCACCCACATCCACGGCACCCTGCTCGAATACTCCGTCCGCTCCGTGACCGAGGGCATTGACGCCATCGGCGAAGTCTCCGTCCGCGTTCAGGCCGATAACGGCGATGTCCACAAACGCACCTCCCCCCAAAGCGGACGCGAACAGTCCCGCACCTTCGGCGGGCACGGCGCGGAGACGGACATTATCGTTGCCAGTGCAAAGGCGTATCTGGCGGCGGTAAATAAATTATTGGTGGCTACGGGAAGATATACGGAAAGCGATTAATATCCCCTATTAAAGACGCTCCAACAAACTATCGTACTCATCATGCGGTCCGATCCAAAACCAATACACATGATCACCCTCATACAAGCCCAAAGCCCGATAACTGATGCCAACACGAACCGAATAAATGGGTTGTCGTTGACTCACCCGTTTAAACTGAAGGCTTGGATGATACGGGTCGCTACGCCAAAGTCGGTAGGCACGTACCGCATGTTCACGTACAGAACGCGGCAATTGTTCAAGACTTTTTCGGAAGGTTTTTGTGACACTAGAAATCACAGCGTTCAATCCCGACTTGGAAAAATTTCTTCCAATAGGAGTGTATCGCCTGCCGAAATTTCCTTACGGACCATCTCAGCCATTCTATCCCACTGTTCATCCGTAGTTGCCTTAAATTGGGCTTTCCATTTCTGCTCGTCTTCGATTTCGGCAAGGATGCGGGCCGCCATGCTATCCTGTTCAATGACGGGCAATTTTTCAAGTTCAGAGATTGCTCTTTGCAAAAGTTCAGTCATACAACACTCCAGGGATTTGAAATCAGTTCATGCTTTCTGAAATTATACCCTAACCAAACTCTTCCAAAGGCCTACAGTGACCCCTCCATCACCCTCTCCCAATCTACCTAAAACCCTCTTCGACAAAATCTGGGACTCGCACGTCGTCCTACACGACGAAGGCGCGCCCGCCGTTATTTACATTGACCTCCACCTCGTCCACGAGGTCACCTCACCCCAGGCGTTTACCGGCCTCCGCACGAAGGGCCTCAAAGTCCGCCGCCCGGATCGCACCGTCGCCACGATGGATCACTCCACCCCCACCCGTACCCTCGACCTGACCTTCGTGGACGACATGGCGAAGAAGCAATTGCGCTTCTTCGAGCAAAACTGTACCGAGTTCGGCATCCGTCTGTACAACCTGAACAGCGACAAACGCGGCATTGTCCACGTTATGGGGCCGGAACTTGGCCTCACCCAGCCGGGGCAAACCATCGTCTGCGGGGACAGCCACACCGCCACCCACGGCGCGTTCGGCGCGTTGGCGTTTGGCATCGGCACCAGCGAAGTCGAACACGTCCTCGCTACCCAAACCCTGCTCCAAGACCGCCCCAAAACCTTCAAAGTGGACTTCGACGGCAAACTCGGCCCCGGCGTCACCGCCAAAGACATGATCCTCGCCCTGATCGCGAAGATCGGGGTGGGGGGCGGCACCGGGCACGTATTTGAGTACACCGGCGAGGCGGTTCGTTCCCTTTCGATGGAAGCGCGCATGACCTTGTGCAACATGTCCATCGAAGGCGGGGGCCGTGCGGGGATGGTCGCCCCGGACGAGACCACGTTCGAATACATCGCCGGGCGGGAATTCGCCCCCAAAGGCGAGGCGTGGGACCGTGCCCTCGCGGGGTGGCGCACCCTGTCCACCGACGACGGCGCAGAATACGACTCCGCTGTCACCATTGACGTGAACGCCCTCGAACCGATGATCACCTACGGCACCAATCCGGGGATGGGCATCCCGATCACCGGTCGCGTCCCCGACCCGTCCGAACTCGGCGACCCCTCCCGCAAACAAAGCCTGGAAAAAGCCCTCACCTACATGGCCCTGCAACCCGGCCACCCCCTCCTCGGGCAGAAAGTGGACGTGGTCTTCATCGGCAGTTGCACCAACTCGCGCATTTCCGACCTCCGGCAAGCCGCCGCCTCCATCAAAGGCCGCAAAGTCGCCGACGGCGTGCGGATGCTCGTCGTCCCCGGCTCCGAGCAAGTTCGCCGCCAAGCCGAGGCCGAAGGGCTGGATCAGGTGTTCAAGGAAGCGGGGGCAGAGTGGCGGTTTGCGGGGTGCTCCATGTGTATTGCGATGAACGGGGACCAACTCCAGCCCGGTCAATACGCTGTAAGCACGAGCAATCGCAACTTTGAAGGTCGCCAGGGTGCAGGTGGGCGGACGTTTTTGGCAAGTCCGCTCACCGCAGTAGCCTCTGCCGTTAATGGAAAAGTGACCGATCCAAGAACTATGAATTAGGACACGGGCATGCAAGCATTTACCACCCTCACCTCCACCATTCTCCCCCTCCCCCACAACGACGTGGACACCGACCAGATCATCCCCGCCGAGTACCTCAAAGTCACCGACAAAAACGGGCTTGTCGAGGGGCTGTTCAAACGATGGAAAGTCCTGCCCGACGGCTCCCCCGACCCTGCCTTCCCACTGAACAAGCCCGAATACCAGGGCGCGGAAATCCTGCTGGCGGGCGATAACTTTGGGTGCGGATCATCCCGCGAACATGCGCCCTGGGCACTCGCGGGTTGGGGCTTCCGCGCGGTGATCAGCACCTCGTTCGCGGACATCTTCCGCAACAACTCGCTCAAAAACGGCCTGCTCCCCATCGTCGTGGACGAAGAAACCCACCGCGACCTCTTCGACCTGACCGAAGAAAGCGCCGAAGCGACCCTCTCCGTGGACCTCGCCGCCCAAACCCTCACCCTTCCCGGCGGCAAGCAAGTCACCTTCCCGATTGATGGGTTCAGCAAAACCTGTATGCTGGAAGGCGTTGACCAACTTGGCTACCTGCTCAAACGCGTGGATCAGATTGAGGCGTTTGAAAAAACCTACGACAAATAACCCATTGAAATTCTGATTCGATCCACTAAGAACACCAAGTTCACCAAGAAAAAAACTTAGTGACCTTCTTGAACTTAGTGGATCAGCAAAAGGACGGCAGATGACCAATACCGTTTACTTGTACGATACAACCCTTCGCGATGGAACCCAACGCGAAGGATTATCCCTATCCCTCGCGGACAAACTCAAGATTGCCCAAAAGCTTGATGAATTTGGGATGCACTACATCGAGGGCGGGTGGCCCGGCTCGAACCCGAAGGATGCCGAGTTTTTCGACGCGGTACAGGGGATGACCTTCAAAAACGCAAAAATCGCGGCGTTCGGCTCCACGCGGAAGAAGGATTCCCGCCCCGAAGATGATCCGAACCTCCAGGCCTTGGTCGCGGCGAACACGCCCGTTGTCACGATGGTGGGCAAAAGTTGGGATTTGCACGTCCGCGATGTGTTGGAAGTGGATCCCGAAGAAAATCTGGCGATGATCAGCGAGAGCATCATCTATATGAAAAGCCTGGGCAAAGAAGTGGTGTACGACGCCGAGCATTTCTTCGATGGCTACAAGGCCAACCCCGAATATGCCCTGCTCACGGTCAAAGTGGCCTCCGAGGCGGGTGCGGATTGCGTCGTCCTGTGCGACACGAACGGGGGCACGCTCCCCTGGGAACTGACCGACATCGTCCGCACCGTGGCCGGGCAGATCAGCGCCCCGCTCGGGATTCACACCCACGATGACGGGGGGTGCGGGGTGGCGAACTCGCTCGCGGCGATTGCGGCGGGGGCGGTACAGGTGCAAGGGACGATCAACGGGTACGGGGAACGCGTGGGAAACGCCAATCTCTGCACGATCATCCCCGATCTGCAAATCAAAATGGGCAAAGACTGCGTCCCGTCTGAAAACCTGCCCCGGCTGATGGAACTCTCCCACTACGTCGCCGAACTCGCCAACTTGCCGCACGACGAGCACATGCCCTTCGTCGGCAAAAGCGCGTTCGCCCACAAAGGCGGCATTCACGTCGCCGCGATGCGAAAAAACGAGGCCAGTTACCAGCACATTGACCCGAAACTGGTCGGGAACGAAAAACGTACGGTCGTCTCCGAACTGTCCGGGCGCGGCAACATCCTCGACAAAGCGAAAGAATACGGCGTGGATGTGAACAATGCCCAGGTGCGCGAGGTGCTGACCCAAATCAAGGAACTCGAAAACATGGGCTTTTCGTTTGAGAGCGCCGAGGCCTCGATTGCCGTCATGATGCGTCGGATGCAACCCGACTACCAACCGCTTTTTGAATTGCTCGATTTCACCGTGCTGGTGAAAAACCGAACCGAAAACGGACACGCCGGAGCCGACATCGCCGACGCGACCGTGAAAGTCCGCGTGGGCGGGCAGATTTTACACACTGCCGCCGAAGGGAACGGCCCGGTCAACGCCCTCGACCAGGCGCTCCGCAAAGCCCTGCTCGACGCGTACCCCACCCTCGCAAATGTGCGCCTCGCCGACTACAAAGTCCGCATTTTGAACGGCGATCAAGGCACCGCGGCAGGCGTCCGCGTGCTGATCGACTCCGAAGACGGCCATCGCCGCTGGAGCACCGTCGGGGCCAGCACCAACATCATCCACGCCAGCTGGCAGGCGATTGTGGATAGTTTGGAATTTGCAATTATGAATGGAGACGGATAGTAAACAGGTAGACAAGTATATAAGTACACAGGTACATAAGTAGACATCCACGAACATGAAAGCCTGTATACCTGTCTACTTTGTCTATTCAGCGTACCGAAAATAAGGATTACCCCTTCCTCTATGAAAACAAAACTCGTTCTTCTCCCCGGTGACGGGATTGGCCCGGAAGTGGTCGGAGCGGCGGTCAAAGTACTGCGCGCGGTCGGCCAGCGGTATGGGCATACGTTTGAGACGGAAACCCACTTGATGGGCGGGTGTGCGATTGACGCGTTTGGCGTGCCCCTGCCCGAAGAAACGCTCGGCGCGTGTCTGCAAGCGGACGCGGTCCTGCTCGGCGCAGTGGGCGGCCCGAAATGGGATGACCCGACCGCGAAGGTGCGCCCCGAACAGGGGTTGTTGGGGGTACGGAAGGGGTTGGGGTTATTCGCGAACCTGCGCCCGGTCAAACTGCACCCCGATCTGGTGGATTCGTCCCCCTTGCGGCGGGAGCGGCTGGAGGGGGTGGATTTGCTCGTCGTCCGCGAACTGACCGGGGGGTTGTACTTTGGGCCAAAGGAACGCCGCGAGGTGAATGGTGAAGTTCAGGCGATTGACACAATGGTGTACGCCGAGCACGAAATCCGTCGGGTGACGCATCTCGCGTTTCAGGCGGCGCGCGGGCGTCGGAAAAAGGTCACGTCGGTGGACAAAGCCAATATTCTCGAAACTTCGCGCTTGTGGCGGCAAACCGTGGCCGAGGTGTCGAAGCAGTATCCCGATGTGCAATACGAGAACATCCTCGTCGATGCCGCCGCGATGTATCTCGTCACCCGCCCGGCGTCGTTTGACGTGATGGTGACGGAGAATATGTTTGGGGATATTTTGACGGATGAAGCATCGGTGTTGTCCGGTTCGATGGGGAATTTGCCCTCGGCCTCGTTGGGGGACGGGCTGAACGGGCACGGCCACCCGCGCGGGTTGTACGAACCCATTCACGGGTCCGCACCCGACATCGCCGGGAAAGGGATCGCCAACCCCATCGGCACGATCCTGTCTCTAGCCATGTTACTCCGCCACTCGCTCGGGCTGGAAACCGAGGCGCGGGCCGTGGAAAACGCGGTGGACACGGCGATCCGCGAGGGGCACCGGACGGCAGATTTGGCGCGAAATGGGGAGAAAGCGTTGAGTACAGAAGATATTACGGAAATTTTTGTAAGTAGAATTTGAGAATATTGCGTATTTCGTATTCCGCAGTGACGACCGCTACGAGATACGCAACACGCAATACGAAATAAGGAGCTATTGTATGAAACCTAACTTTATCTGGATTAATGGTGAGTTCGTGCCGTGCGAGGATGCGGAAGTGGACGTTTTCGCCCCCACCCGCCAGACTTCGCATTTAGTTTTTGAAGATATTCGGTGTTACGACACACCCGACGGCCCTGCAGTGTTCCGCCTGGGTGATCATTTAGAGCAATTTTTGGAGGCGATTCACGCGCGGGGGTACGACGTCCGGTATGATGTGGACGATTTGTGCGACACGGTGTATCGTACGGTGACGTACAATGGCGTGCGAGAGGGGAGTATTCGCCCGGCGATGTATTTGAACGGTGAACATACGGACATACCGAAACTCGCGGTGGCGACCTGGGCCTGGCCCGCCTATACCGCGCAGGAAAGTGAATCGTGGGGCTTTAAGAAAGCCGTGGCGATGAGTTCCGGCAAAATTCCTGAGACAGCGGCTTTATTTTTGGTGGATGACCACAGAATTTATACGCCCCCCAGTGAAATTTTTGGCAACCGCGTCATTCGGGATTCGGTGATCACGCTCGCGCGGGATTTGGGATTCTCCGTACATGTGCAACCGCTCAGTCGAGAGTGGCTGTACCGCGCGGATGAGGTGTTTTTGAGCACCACCGTCGCCGAAATCACCCCCGTCAAGGAGATTGATGGACGCGTGGCCGCGGCGAACGTACCCGGCCCGGTGACCAGTGCCCTACAATCGGCGTTTTTCGAGACCACGCGTGGGCGCGGGCGGCGTTCGATGGAGTGGCTGGAGTGGGTGTGGAATTCGTATGTGGGGATGTGATAATTGACGAGTGATACGTGATACGAGTAATGAGTAAAGGTCTTTTACTCATTACTCGTTACTCATTACAAAAAATTTTTTACGGAGCTTTTTCATGAAATCAGACTTCATCTGGATGGACGGCAACCTCGTCCCATTTGCGGATGCGAAAATTCATCTTCATTCCCCGTCCTTGCACTATGGGCCAGGGGTGTTTGAGGGGGTGCGGTGTTATGACACGGCTTATGGCCCGGCGACGTTCCGGTTGTGGGAACACATGGTGCGGTTTACGCGGTCGATTCATGTCCTGGGATTCGAATCGCCCTACAGTGTGGATGAGTTGTGCGACGCCGTTCATGAGACGATCCTGGCGAACAATCTCCGCGCGTGTTACATCCGCCCGTTGATGTATTTGGAAGGGCCACTCGCCCTTAATTTGGCGGAGACGTTCCCGCATGTGTCGGTGTCGGTGTGGGAGTGGGGCACGTTTTTGGGCAAGGAAGCGCTCGAAAAAGGCGCGTCTGCGATGGTGTCGTCATTCACCCGGATGCATCCCAATTCCAGCATGACGAAGGCGAAAATCACCGGGCAGTATGTGAATTCGATGCTGGCAAAATCGATGGCGCTGAAATCGGGTTTCAAAGAAGCGATTATGCTGGACACGGAAGGGTTTGTAGCGGAGTGTAGTGGCGAGAATATCTTTCTGGTGCGGGATGGCAAAATTTTCACGCCCCCGCGGGCGGCGATTCTCGAAGGCATCACCCGCGATTGTGTGATCACGCTGGCACACGATTTGGGGTACGAGGTCATCGAAGAGAAAATCTCCCGCGACCAGTTGTACATCGCCGATGAAATTTTCGTCACCGGGACGGCGGCGGAGGTGACTCCGTTCAGCCAGATCGATTATCGGAAGATCGGCGAGGGGAAACGCGGCCCGGTCACGAAGGAGATTCAGGAAGCGTTCTTTGAAAACGCCCGCGGGCGCGGCAAGTATGCGGAGAAGTGGCTGGATTGGTCGTGGAATGGGGCATTGCAGGCGGGTTCCGAGAAGGCGGGTTCCAAGCAACCGGCTGAAAATGGGAAGGTGGCGACCGATTAGAAAGTAACAATCGGATCCACGAAGGACACGAAGATCACTAAGCTAATTCGTTCGTGAACTTCGTGTGCTTCGTGGATCGTATTTCTTGATATGCAACGAAAACAAATTGGCATCATCGGCTACGGACGGTTTGGGCGGTTTTGGGCGGAGACACTCGCGGCGTTTCACGAAGTCTGGGTCACAGACACGCACCAACCAACCGACCAACCATCTAACTTCCTGCCCCTCCCCGAACTCTGTGCCCGCGTGGACACGATCTTTCTCTGCGTGCCGATCAACCAGATCGAAAATGCCGTCCACGCATTGCGTCCCCATCTTCGGGCGGGGATGACGGTGTTTGATACCTGTTCGGTGAAGAGTCACCCCGCGCGGGTGATGTTAGACATTTTAGGAAGTGCGTTCGTAGTGCTGCACGAAGTCCCCAGAGTGCGGGAAAGTGACACTGACGTGCCTCACTACGAGCAGGGAGAAATGTTCGTAGTTCCGCACAAAGTCCCCGAAGTGCGGGAAAGCGGCCCTGACGACACTGGCATGCCTCGCTACGAGCGGGGGGGGATTACCCTGATCGCCTCCCACCCCATGTTCGGGCCGGATTCCGCGGTGCGGGGGGTGGGGGGATTGCCGCTCGTGATCTGGCCCCTGGCGGGAGATCAGGACACGTACCGCGCGTGGGTGGATTTTTTCGCGGGGCTGGGTCTGGTCCCCGTGGAGATTTCCCCGGACGAACATGATCGGTTGGCGGCGTACAGTCAGGGCATCACGCATTACATGGGGCGGGTGTTGGATGAGTTGCATTTGACTGCCACCCCGATTGACACGCAGGGGTTCAAAACGCTGTTGACGCTCGTCCAGCAGACGTGCAATGACTCGCTGGAGTTGTTCCGCGATTTACAGCACTTCAACCCGCACACGCAGGAGATGCGACTGGGGTTGGAAGCGGCGTTGAACCGGGTGTATGGCACACTTCTGCCGGAACGCGTCTCGCCGGATGAATATGTGATTGGGATTCAGGGGGGACAGGGGAGTTTTAATGAGGAGGCGTGCCGGTTTTATTGCAAGCAACACGGGATTGAGCATTTCCGGCTGGAATATTTGTACACGGCGGAGAATGTGCTCCATGCGCTCCACCGAGGGAAGGTGGATTTTGGGGTGTTTGCCATTCAAAACGCGCGGGGCGGCGCAGTGATGGAGACGATTCAGGCGTTGAGCCGGTTTTCGTGTGAGATTTTGGATACGTTTGCGATTGTGATCAGCCACTGTTTGTTGATCCACCCCGAGGCCCGGTTCGAGGACGTGGACACGGTCATCTCCCACCCCCAGGCGTTGGCGCAGTGTGCGGGATCGCTGGCGCAGAAGTTCCCGCTTTTGAGGCAAATGAGCGGGGAGGGGGATTTGATCGATCAGGCGCATTGCGCGGAGTATTTGTCGCTAGGCAAATTACCCCGGACGACCGCAGTGCTGGCCTCGCGCGTGTGCGCGGATTTGTACGGGTTACGGATTCATGCAGAGGGGTTGCAGGATTTGGGGGACGCGAATTTGACGACGTTTGCGTGGACGAGGCGAAGAGGGTTGGAGGGGTAAAGCGGCGATTCAAATCGCGGCGACGGGTACGAAACCTGTCTGTGCAGGTCTAAGAGCGGAGGGCTTTAAAAATCGTCCCCGGCCAGCCGAACAAGCCCAACAGGCCGATGATCAAAAACGGCAGACCACACCATCCAAAGATATTCCGCATGGCGAAGGTTTGATCGTACGTGCGCTGTTGGGGGTCGGTGAGGAAGCCGTTGAGGCTGTCCATCGCTTCACTTTTCAGGGAATCGTCCGTGTTGCTAAAAAAGCTGAACAAACTCTCGGATTGAGTCGCCGTGACCAGGAAAACGCCGGAGACTGTCGTCATGGGGCGCGTGTTCGTTCTGTCGCTGGTGCGGGATTCGAGCGTGACTTCGGTCACACCTTCGAGGTGGCGGGTGGTCCGATACAGGCCCCAAAAGTGGGTCCGGGTGAAGTCTATCGTGACCACGTCTTCCGCGCTCTTCGTGCCAGTGATATGAACGGTTTGAAAGCCCGCAAAGACAAAAGGGATGCCAAAGAGCAAAAAAAACACGATGGCAAAAAAGGGTTTGAGCAAGGTGTCGAGGATGAATTTTTTCATTAGCTTTTCTCAGGTGGATCAAAAAAGCCGAGTTTGAAAGAAACTCGGCTTTTCGCGTTTGCCTCAAGCAACGGCGAGCAGGCTCTCCAATTGCTGTTTTGACCGCCCTTCCACCTTCTGATGGAGGCTGTTGCCGTGCGCGTCCATCGTGACAACAACGGGGAACTGCTTGACCTGGATCACCCACATTGCCTCGGGCACGCCAAAGTCGAGTTTGTACACGCCCAATACTTTTTCCACGGTTTGGGCGATGAGGGTGGCCGCGCCCCCAATGGCGTGGAGGTACACCGCGGGCACGGTCTGGCACGCGGTGAGGGTTTTCAGGCCCATGCCGCCTTTGCCAATTGCCCCTTTGAGGTTGAAGTGTTCCATCACTGCGCCCTGATAAGGTTCCTCGCGAATGCTGGTGGTGGGGCCAGCGGCGACAAAGCGGTAGTCGCCCGTGTCCAACCCGGAAACGACCGGGCCGCAATGGTAGATGATACTGCCGTTGAGCAGGGGTTTGATTGCCTCGTACACTTCCAGGTCATCGCCCTGGGGGGGGCGGGTTTTCGTGATAAACGTTTCCATCATCCACTTGTGGACGGCGTCACGTCCGGTGATCATCACACCGGTGAGGGCGAGGGGTTCGCCTACTTGAAGGTCACGAATAATGTCATCGGCAACGGGGAGGGTAATTTCACGCATGATCTTGCTCCTTATTTGTATTCCACTTGTCCGGCGGTGTACACCATTTTGCGTCGGCGGAAGGCCCAGCACATGTAAGAAATGGACACAAAATAACTCGCCGGGAGCCGATGCAGGTTTTGGATTTTTGTTCCCAGCACGGTCGTTTTCCCGCCAAAGCCCATCGGGCCAATGTCGAGGGTGTTGGCGTCTTCGGTGATGCGGGCTTCGAGGGCGGCGAGTTGGGGATCGGGATTCTCGTCATCGAGTTGGCGGAAGAGGGTTTCTTTGGAGCCGTAAAACGATGAACCCCGGTCTCCGCCGATGGCGATGCCGAGGATGCCTGGGGCACATCCCTGCCCCTGGGCTTTGTGAACCGCGTCGAGCGCGACTTTTCGCACCCCGGCGAGGTCCCGCCCCGCGCCGAGTTGCCCATCCGGGAGGCGATACTGTGCCCCGACATTTTCGCATCCCCCACCTTTGAGCATCAGTTCAATGGTGAGCGTGTCCCCATCGACTTCTTCAAAGTGAATGCTGGGGTAATGATCGTCCCCCAGGTTATCGCCGGTGTTTTTGCCGGTCAGGGTGTTGACGGCGTTGGGGCGAAGGAAGGATTGTTGGGTGGCCTCGGCGACGGCGGCCCGAATTTGGGTTTTGAGGGCGCGGGTGCTCCAGCCTTCGGGGTAATACACGTAAAAGATCGGGGTGCCGGTGTCCTGGCAGATGGGGGTGGATTGGTCGCGGGCCATTTCCACGTTGAGGAGGATGGTGTCCAGGGCCCCGCGCGCCGCGGAACCGGAGTCTTCCTGTTCGCGTGCCACGCGCAGGCTTTGTTCCACGTCCGGGGGCAGGTTGGTGGCAGTTAACCGGACGAGTTCCAGAATTTGTTGAGTCAGGTCAGGGGTCATAATTTTCTCCAGAAGGTCTAAGGGGTCTAAGCGGGGCAATGGGGGTTTTTGTGGGTGAGGGGTTAATCTTATAGAAAAAGCGGAAAATTCGGAGTGTAATATGCCATGTTTTTGAGGGGACGATTGTCCTTTGGGGGGCTCAAAAAATTTTCGGGGTCTCTGGGACTAGGGAATGAGAATTAAATAAACTTCCGATCTGGATTTGGGGAATTTCGGGGAACTTGTAGGAACGTATGGGAACTCAGGGGAGAATTCCCATAAATTCCTATGCGTTCCTACAAATTCCGATGAAGACCTCCGCGACGAAGCAGGTGTGGGCGGTGGCGACGGTGAGATGATATATCGCCTGGAGGCAGGTTGGGGACGCGATTTTTTCGAGGGTGCCGGGGGTGCCGTCCGCTTGTTGGATGGAGTCGCCGATTTAGGAACGGCGTTCGTCTCCTTATCCTTGAGCCAAATGAGACGGACGAACGCCATTCCTGGTCCGAGCTTACATACTCCGAAAAAGCCGAAGGTTCTCGGCGAGAAGTTTTTAGTCGGATTTGCAGGGAGATGGAGGAAGAAATAGGGGGTTGAAGAGGGGGGGGTGAGAATGGTGGGGGAGAAAAAAGCGTTCCCCCGGGGTGGGCCGGGGGAACGGGATAACAAATTTCGAAATGAGATAGAACAAATTTTGGAAGCCATCTCTGCCCGTAAATTAATCATCCTCCATCAATTTACTTCCCAGACACACCCTAAATCCGACATAAGGAATTTTTTCATCTTGAAAGGATTCAGATCGAGCACTGCTACGAAAACCAGAAGACATAGCCTCAGCAGTCCATGGTTCACCTCGAACATTTCTTAGAGCACCATAAGGATTCTTGATAACTCCTACCCAATCCTCCGTAGGATGTGTTGGATAGGGTTGAGGCAGGTCAAGACACCATTCAGCAACACTTCCATGCATATCAAACAGGCCCCAGTTGTTAGGCTCCAATTCTCCCACATCATGTAACATTCCCATACTATTGCCCGCGTGCCAGGCAACCCTATTTAAGTCATCCAAAGAATCGCCGCTATGGTAGATGGAATGTGTTCCCGCCCGGCAGGCATACTCCCATTGAGCTTCAGTAGGAAGTGTGAACAGGTACTCGGAAGAAATCTTATTACCCAGGTTTTGATTTAACCGAGCGCCAAAACTCATGGCGTCATCCCAACTCACATTCGTCACCGGGCGATTTGCAATCATTGCCTCATACGCGTAAGGCAAGGATTTCATGACAGTCAACCATTGAATATTTGTCACCAAATATTTTCCCAGCCAAAAATCCCGGGAAATAGTAACCTCGAAAGGCACCTCAGCGTCGAAAGTAGACCGATCTGGTTCGTTTAATGGGCTTCCCATAAGAAACGTTCCTGGCGGTATCTGTGCTAATAGGAGTTCTTTATATTTTCGAGGATCCAGTCCTAAATCCACTTTGTACACACTTTGATTATCCATAATTGAACCTTTCGAGTTCATGGAACTAAATTCCATCCATGAACTTCAAGCGCTCTAATGATTATACTTTGTATTGCACTGGAAGCCTCTCTAGATCCATGTTGGCGATTTAGAGTGCCAGAAATAAAGTTAATTATATGCAATTGGTTTGTTCCTGGACCGTACTTAACCGCAAATCCATGCAAGGCTGAGAGGTTGCTTCCGCTATTTATGAGATTATTTTTGGGCCCAGCGTGCCCGCCACTTTGGTTGACATAACCAGCGGGAGGTGGAAAATCTGGGTGCTGAGGCATAAAATCCATCGCCCCTGTTGCAGAATCGAATCCTGCCGAAAAATCCGTTCCAATAGGGTGATTAAGGATATTAGTTCCAATTCGCGGTATGCCATGATTTGGATTGATGACCAAATCATCAAAGTAATCTCCAAAGTACTCCTCCGGCACCCCCCATTGCCCTAAGCCTTTCAAATTCTTGGCGAGTTGCCCAATTTTATACCCTGCTGGACTCGCGATCCCACTTGATACCGCGTCCAGTAACATATCA
Organism: Anaerolineales bacterium; assembly: GCA_013359445.1. GTDB lineage: Bacteria > Chloroflexota > Anaerolineae > Anaerolineales > JABWBV01 > JABWBV01. The sequence continues at coordinate 19,587 of JABWBV010000036.1, forward strand.
CCTGGGCGGAAGAGGGTGGTTGAGGCTTGATCCCATTGCCCAGAGAGGGCAAGTTCGGTCATCCGGCCATATTGACCCGCGACAACGCCGGTCAATGAGCCAACCCCTACCGTACCCCAAAAGCCAAGGCCGACGGCAGCTAGCCCTCCTACAGCGCCCACTGCCCCAGCAACCATACCTGCTCCTGCGCTAACCGCCACATCCCCCCAATTTACACACCGCCACGCATTCCAGCCGGACATCCCGTTTTGGTAGTTGTTATATACCTGGGAACCATAATTGATGCCTCCCCCTATAACAGCGCCCGCAATAGCGGCACAGGCAATGGTGTCCACAACAAATCCGGTAGCACACTGCCCACTCGGATCGGTATATAACACTGGGTTATTCTCCGCATAGGTATAGCGGTGGAGGGAAGCCGGGCGGGTGTATTCGCCTTGCCAGGTGTCACGGGTCAGGAAGCGGCCTTGCGTGGGGGCGTAGTAGCGGGCACGGAGATACTGGAGGCCGGTGACGAGATAAACGTTGGCATCACAGATAGGGTGGACTACCGAAGTCGGCCCACATATCAACACGGTTTACAGATTCACGATGAGGGGTAACAGGATTTGGGACGGCGGATTTAACGCCGATTGCCTTGACGAGGCGGTAGCGTGCATAGCCCAAAAACAAACATGCGGCGCAGGGGCGCCGCATGTTTGAAAGGTTGGATTTTACAGTTCTGAGGTTTTGTCTTTAGGGGCGGACAATGACCGGCAGGTAAACTGGATAAAAAGTAGGTGGCGGGGGAGGGAAGATGGCAGTCGTTGTCAGGGTGACGTTGGTGATCACCGTAGGGTCAAAAGTAGAGGTGAACGTGACGGCCACTGTGTCGGAGATGGCGTTCCCGACGGTTACATAGATTTCCACCGTGCCCGAAGCACCGGGGCCAAGTGGGCCGACCCAATTAGCCGAACTGGTGACGGTGTATACCGAACTTCCCACCATGAGTGCAAAAGTATCGGTGACTGTGCCTGTATTGGTGACTTGGAGGGTGTATGTGAGGGTGGTGCCAACTTCGGCAGAATTGTTTTGCGCGTTGGGTGTAGAAACCCCAGCAGTTCCCGTCGCGGTGGTCGTCCCTACTGCGGTCAGAATGAGGGTGGGGTCATTGACGGAAGTCACCACCAGATCAAACGCATCGGCCTGGGCCAGGGTGGCGTCAGCAGGGATTTCTACCTGAACGGAAACGACACTGCTGGTCGAGGCAGGGATAGTGATCGGCGAGGTGGTCAACAAAGTGGTGGGCCAGGTGGCGCCGTCCACGGCCAGGGTATAGCTATCGTCGAGGGTGAGGTTGGTCACGGTGAATTGATGCGTCACCACCATGCCGGGGGCATCCTCAAGGGAGGAACTGGAGGTCATTTCGGCCTCGTACCCGTGCGGAAGCGGCCAGACGTACGCGCCCCGCGAGCGGGTGAAGACCGCGAGGGTGGTACCATCCCGATCCACTGCCATATCCCAGATCATGATTGCGGGCAGTCCGGCGGTGAAGTGTTCCCATACGGGGGTCGTCGCATTGATGTCATTGGTGTAATACAGGCCCCAATCCGTGCCGACAAAGACCTGTTCGGGGATGTTGGGGTTGACGATGATGGAGTCGGCGGGGATGTTGGGGAGGTTGCCGGATTTGTCGGCCCAGGTGAAGGACGAACAATTCAGGCCACTACATTCCACGCGGAAGACGTGTCCCGGCGTGGTGGGGGTGTTCTGATTGAAACCGCCGACCGCCGCGTAGCCGATGTTGGCATTTTCGGGGTCCATGGCAACATCCAACACCGGGCGATTGGGGAGAACGGTGTTATTGCCGGTTACATTGACCCAGATGGCCGTATTTGCCACGCCTTGACCCAGCGCATATCCGATTTGCACGTTGCCGTCGTTGGTGCCGACAATGGCGGTGGTATTGGTGGAGGGGGCGTAGCTCAGTTGGTTGATGAAGGAGCGGTTACCGAGCGTGCCTTTCGTCAGGTTGGGGCTGTTGATGTACCAACTGCTGGCGGGCACGGCGCCGAGTACGGTTTCCCAAACCCGATAGGAACCGGCAATCATATGGTCACAGATGGCTCCCGGGCAATCAAATTTGTCCATCTCGTAGGGGAAGACGAAACTGCGCGTGTCGCCGCTCCAAGCACCGGTTGCGTTCCCATAGCTTCCGCCTGCGCCCGTCGTAGAAACGTAGAGATTACCATTTTGACTTTCTTGATACCAGCGTAACCCAGCTTTTTGCTCAATCCGGGCAAACATGCCATCGCCGCCGCGCCGTAACTGCCACATGGCTGGGCCAGGCACGCCGGTCGTCCAGACATAAGTGGAGGAACCGTTATCCTGTGCGCCCGCGTTGACACCCGGCTGGGCGGCATAGGCAAAGTTGTTGGTAATATCACCGGAATAAAATTCAATGGTGCTGACGGTATCGTTAAGTTGGTTAAACACAACGCTATTGACGTTGGCCTCATCGGCGTTGAGGGTGACGTAAATGCCACCATCGTTCCCGACGAGCAGAACACTGGAAGAACCGCCCACATACGCGAGGGCATGTTGATCGACGTGTAAGTCATTGCCGCCCGCGTAACCGCAACTGACGTTGGTAAAACTGGTGCCACCATTGGTGGAGCGGAACTGGTCAATCGTGCCCATGTACAGGGCATCGGGGTTGTTGGGGTCAACCGCCAAAATCTGGTTGTACCAGCTTTGTTGCCCAGCCCCATCGCACCCGGAAGGGCCAGACGGGCCAGAGACCATCGTCCAGGAGGCGCCGCCGTTGGTCGTTTTCCAGACACCTAAATGTCCACCCGCCGGATTGATACTGGCAACCTGGGCATAGAGGACATCGTTATCACTGGGGGCCATTGCCAGTTCGATCCGGCCAATGGTGTTCGTCGGGTAGGGGGTCCCGCCCCCGGTCCCGGCAGGCCAGCCAGTGTTCAGCAAGTTCCAACTCGCGGGGCAACCACTGACCGGGACGGTCAGCGGCGTAGAGGAGGGTGGTTGCGCCCATGTCACGGGCAATTAAGCCGGTGATGTCCTGACGTTGATCGGTAAAGCTGTTGGTCAGGCATGGCCCGGTCCAGTTCACACCTGCATCATAGGAGAAAAATAACCCGGTTTTGGTTCCGGCAATTACCGTGTTGCTGTTGTTGGGGTCTACCTGCACTTTACCAATGGCCTGGTATTGTGGAAAGGAGGAGGGAATGGGATACCCCGTGGTAAAGACATCTGTGCCGAGGATTTCCCAGGTTTCGCCGTAGTCGGTGCTTTTGAGCACGCCAACCGTGCCAAAGGAGAACGAACCAAAGTTGAGATCGCCCGTGCCCGCGTACAGGACGCTGTGGTCGTTAGGGTCAAGAACGAGGTCATCAATCGCTAAACCATACAGCCCTTCATCATCGGTGACGTGGGTCCAGGTTGTGGTGGGAGAACAGCAGTTGGTGGTTTTCCAAATGCCGCCACCATCCGAGCCGAAGTAGGCAATAGTGGGGGAAATGGGGTCGCTGACGATGGTTTCCACCCGGCCATTGACATGCCCATACTGAAAACAGCCTTGACAACCATTGGATTGGAGCGGTTCCGGCCCGAGGTGGGTAAACTGCGTGGGATCGAGATTCAAGCCCGCGGGGGCATCGGTTTTGGTCGATGGGTGAAGCCCATCTGGGAGTCCGGCCTCGACCAGTTTCGCCTGTTCGGCGGCTTCTGTGAGCCAGGCCTGGCTAAATTGCCCGGTCGGGTAGGTGTAACGGGTTTCGTAATACTCCACGATAGAGAGGAGTTCTTCGCCTTCGCCGTTGGTGTTTTCGCCCGGTTCCGCGGCATAAAGGGCCATGCGGTCCGAAGGGATGGCAAAGATGGATGGATGAGTGACGAGCCAAAAGCCGCCCGCCAGCAGGGCTAGAGCAAGCAAGCCGCTCGCCCAAATGCGGTTAATACGTGGGATCATAGATTGTTTCTCCTTGAGGGGTGTAGGTGAGCGAATTGTACTCGAAAAGGGTAAAAGACAAAATTTTAACTTTGGGCGAATCAAAAATGCGGTGCAGATGCACCGCATTTTTGATTGTTTTTATAGATGAATTTAATCATCCCGGAAAATGAGCGGCAAAAAGACAGAATATCCCGTTTCCGGCACATTTGCGGTCGTCAGGAGATTTACCGCGGCCTGAGCACCGCCCCCTTGCGAAGTGGCTGTGATCAGGGCGGTGTCGGTCGTGCCGTCTGTTGCGGTCAGAGGCACAGTGACTGTCACGGAAATCACCTTACTTTCGCCACGCGCCAACGAAATCGGCTCTGTGGTCACTTCGGTCGGCCAGGCATTACCACTCAAGAACAGCGTAACAGCATCTGCCGTGTTCCCGGTATTCGTGACGGTGATCAGATAGGTGACCACCGCGCCTGCATCGCCCGTTTGCGCCATATCCGGGGAAACGGCCACGCCAAAAACGGATTCCGCCGTCGTTGTCAGGGCCGCGCTGGCAGATTGGGTAGGCTCGCCCTGCGAAACCGCGGTGAACGTTGCCACATCCAGCGTGCCGCCATCCACATTTGCCGGGATCGTGACCGTGATTTGGAAGGAAGCCCCAGCCCCCACATCCAGCGTCACCGAAGACGGGGGCGCACTCGCGGGCCAGGTGTTTCCAGTCAGGGTCAGATTGTAGGTGTCCAGCAGTTGGCCCGTGTTGGTCACGAAGACGGTGTAGGTGACGGTTTCACCGGGCAAAGCCGTCAGCGTCATCGTGCCGGAGACAGTGACATCGTAGAGGCTGACCTCCGTCGTCAGGGTGGCGGTATCCGTCGCGGAGGGATTGCCTTGCGAGGCGGCAGTAATCGTTGCCACGTCCATTTCACCTGCTGTAGCCCCCGGCGGGATTTCTACCGTGATCTCGATATTGGCGGTTTCACCTGCCTGCACGGAAATCTGAGAGGGTAGGGTGGTTGTCCAGACTCCGGTCGCGGACAAATTGAAGGTGTCCAAGACATTACCGGTATTGGTGATCGGCAAGTTATAGCTTACCGTTTCACCGGGCAAGCCAGATAACGCCTGGTTGGGGCCTAAGTCAACGCCATACACCGGATCCCCCATGATGGTGGTGAACGTGTAGACGCTGGCGGGCATCCAATGGCCTGCTGTCGTTTGTCCTGCACTGACCGTGACCGTGTAAGTGGTCAGGGACGCCAGCGGTTCATGGTAGATGGTGGCAACACTGCTACCACCCGTTTCAATTAGACCGTTCCAAACAACCGTGTTACTCACCGTAGGGGTGAAGTCAATGCTGACAGTGGAGATCACCATATCGGTTGGGTAGGTCAACACCAACGGGGCCAGGCGGTCCACGTTGATCGCGCCCCCCCACGGAGGCGGGTTGGGCGCACTGTACAGCGGGTGATCTTCCACTTCGCCATATCTGGCCGCGCCGCGCACGCTCTCCACATTTTGGGCGTAATCCAGCCGGAAGCGTGACCACGTTTGGAGGGGGAACACCCCCGGAGCCGAGAATGGAAGGCTCACGGTGACGGACGGATCTCCGCCCGACCAGGTGCCATCGCCGGGGTACCCGCTCCAGTTCAAGATCATTTCGCCCGCGTCATCCCAATCACCATCTGCGTTCCAGTCAATCCAGCCGTGGACATGCACTGGCGCGAGCGGGCCGTAGCGCCACAAGCCACCACTGGTTGAGACGGTAAAGGTGAGGATTTCACTCGCCAGGTCTACTGTGACGCCATCATCGAATGCGTCCAGGTCAATGAGGTCTGGCGAGAATTCCCGGTCTACCGCCGGCCCCAGCCATTCAAAATCCGTATTGAGGTGACGTGCTCCATTGTTGGCTAAGAGCGTCGGGTAGGGCGGATCGGGGGCATCGCCATAATCGGGTGGTCTGACCCAGAGAGGCGGCCACCACCACCACCAAGGCCACCACCACCACCAGAACCACCACCACCCCCAACCCCACCAGCCCCAACCCCACCACCAGAACCACCAGGGCCACCACCACCA
>JABWBV010000552.1 GCA_013359445.1 Anaerolineales bacterium
GCGTGCCCAGAATCCCCACCTCGGCCTGATTTTCGACACCCAAAAACTCCGCCGTGACCACCCTTTCATTTTCCACCGCATCTGGGCAGACAAACCACTCCCCCACCTCCCCCCCGCACACAACCTCGCCTACTGGCTTCATGATGCCTACGTGCGCGAGGTAATCCGTGGTAATTACTCACCAAAGTAAAAGCTTCCGAAAAAAAAGGATGGATGGGGGGATGGACATCCTTTACATCTTCAAATATTCGGCACTTTTCCCGCCAGAAACGGGAGAATCTAAAAAAGGTAGGGTGGAAGTGCGTAAATCCTTTAGCCTTGTCCCTGTTGTTGTAACCATAACAACATATCATCCCCATATGTGAGTATCAGCCAGCTTAAGCCCAAAGCCAGCAAGGCCAACAAGACCAATCCTATCGCCCATACTCCAATCACTTTTACCGTATCTTTCGGTTTACTGCCTCCCACCGTCCCCGTCTGCCCGTTGACCAGCACGTGGAATTCTTCCCCTTTGTAGTGATACGTGCCCACCCAAAGCGGGAGCAAAACGTGTTTATACGTCATGCCCGACCAACTCCCCGCGCCAATCTGCACATTCCGTTTTTCGTACCCCGGCTCGATCATGCCATACATGCGGGGGCGTAATTCCCTCACCACTTTCTCCCGCGCCAACAGGGAGGCATCCGCCATCGAGCGATCATAGGACAATGTGGCCCATCCGGCCAACTGCTCCGGCTCAAATTTCACGACATCTTTTAAGTTAAACGGCTCAATGTCTGCAATTTCCTGTTTGTTCAACGCGCTCACCGCAGGCACCAACACATCGTCAAAAAATTCCGAATAAACGCCATTCCGCTGTTCCCACCGGGCATAGCGGCTGTCGTGCCCCACCTGCACTTCACACGACCAGCGTGCCTCAATCGCCCCGTCAAACGTCCAAAACGGATAATATGCCGGGCGCAAGCGCAGGCCTTTTGCCCCCTCGCCCAGATCATCGGGTGCAAACAGGCCGCTGTTCAGCCACTCACGGGCCAGCTTTTGCGCTTGTTTTTCTTTCACTTTGAACAACGCCACCACCTGCGGGTCCAGCAATTCCTGCAATTCCTTTGATGCCACCAACTGATTGTGCCCACAATATGGGCATTGCCCGCTCTTTTGCACCGTCTCCTGCACCGTTACCGCTCCGCACTTGACACACGCCACCCGATGTTGGTGGACCGCCCATTGATGCGCCGCGGAGGTGTGCATAACCCGGACGAGGGGGGCTTCCGCCTCATCCGCCGCAAGTTGCTCGGCCACCGGCATCGTATGGCCGCAAGATTCACAATACATCTGATTATGATCGGGGTCGAAATACATCCGCCAGCCACACTGTGGGCATTCAAATACTTCGGTCTCCGCTTCCACCACCATGGCTTCGGATGAGTCGTCGTCCCCGAGCGGGTGCGGATCGCGATTGGGATCAAAACCCGGTTCGGCCCACGCGGGGGGGCGGTCATCGCGCGCGTAGGCGGCTTCTTCCGGGTGGATGCCCAGTTGTCGGTTGAGTTTCATCAACCCTTGCCGGGCCGCCTCCAACGTGGGGTCACAGGCAAGGGCTTTGTCCAGATAATCGCGCTGTTCGTGGGGATCATCGGTGGTGGCGGAGAGCCACAGGTAGGGGCGGGCGTCGTTGGGGCTGAGGGAGTTGGCGCGCGTGAGCAGGCGACGAGCCAGGGCACGGTTCCCCGCGCGGGCGGCGTTGATGCCTTCCCGAATCAGGTTGTCATATTCGCGTTGGCTGATGCTGTTGGGAGGGGGTGTAGGGTACATGGCTTAAGTTTAACATAAAAAAAGCCCGGACTTTTTGAGGAGTCCGGGCTGAGGGGATGGGTTGTTTTAGCTACTGTGCTCTTGCAACCAGCGGTTGGCCTGGATGGCGGCGGCCGCCCCCATGCCCGCGGAGGTGATGACCTGCCGGAAGTGGGGGTCGGCGGCTTCGCCTGCGGCAAATACGCCGGGGATATTGGTTTCCATCAGCTTGTTGGTGACGATGTAGCCGTCTTCCATTTCCAAATGCCCCTGGAAGATTTCGGTATTGGGCGTGTGGCCGATGAAGATGAAGACGCCGTCAATAGGCTGGGTTTGCGTTTCGCCGGATTTCAGATTTTTGAGTTCGACTTTTTGCACTTCTCCGTTGCCATCGATAGTGTTGATGACGGTATCGAGGGCGAAGCTCATTTTGGGGTTTTCGGCGGCGCGTTTTTGGAGCAGGACACCTGCGCGGAACTCGTCACGGCGGTGGACGACGGTGACTTTGTTGGCGTAGCGGGTGAGAAATTCGCCTTCTTCGAGGGCGCTATCGCCCCCGCCGACGACGATGACATCTTTGCCTTTGAAGAACCAGCCATCACAGGTGCCGCAGTAGGAAACACCGCGCCCGGTAAATTCCACTTCGCCGGGGACCTGGAGTTTGCGCGGGGTGGCGCCGGTGGCGATAATGACACTTTCGGCTTCGTAGATGGCGTTGTAGCCTTTGACGCGGTAGGGGCGTTGGGAAAAGTCTACGTCGACTGCGGAGTCAAATTCCAGCACTGCGCCAAACCGTTCGGCTTGTTTTTGGAACAGTTCGACTAGTTCGGGGCCACCGACGCCGTCGGGGAAGCCGGGGTAGTTTTCCACGCTGTGGGTGATGGCAACCTGCCCGCCGATCTGTAACCCGGTCAGGACGAGGGGGTTGAGTTCGGCGCGGGCGGCGTAGAGGGCGGCAGAGAGGCCGGTGGGGCCGCCGCCTAATACCAGCACTTTGTAGGGGCCTTTGGTTTCCAGGCCCTCATCATCGAAAGGTAGGGGGGTATTTTCTGAAGTCATTGAAGTTTCACCTGTTAAGTCCGAGGAACGGACGGATTTTTGGGTTTCGTTTGGTTTTGTGTCCAAACAGTTTTTAGACGCTCATGATGACGTTTCGTTACAAGTTTTTCGAGAAATGATGGAAAGACCGTTTTTATACGCTAAACCCAGGCGATTCCGAAAAAAAGGATGGAAAACATAAAAAATGACAGTCTTTTTTTTTGACTGCCACCAATTGACATGACTTTAGATGCAATGAAGTTTAGAAATTTTACCCTGTTTTGTTGTTATAATTTTCGACACTTATTTTTCAGGGTAACTGTTCAGTCTAAAGAAGAAATTTCCCCAAATATATCTGAACACTTATCTTTCAGGAGCCTATGATGGACTATCGTCTCAAGAATCTTGCGAATATTCTGGTTAATTACTCGCTGGCGGTTAAACCGGGGGATTGGGTTATCATCAATAGCAATCTCATTGCCACCCCTTTGATCAATGAAATTGTGTGCGCCATTTTGGACGCCGGGGGGAATTACAACCTGATGTTGAGCAGTGATGACATTAACGAAACGTTTTACCACCACGCCAACGATGCACAAACCCAATGGATTTCCCCGCTAGACACGCTGATTCATGAAAAGGCCGACGCCAGCATTTCGATTTTAGGTGCGACCAATACCCGCGCCCTGACCGGGACGGACCCCCGCAAACAGGCCGCGCGGGGCGTGGCCCGGCGGGGGTTGATGCAACAGTTTATGGAACGATCCGCGCAGGGAAGTTTGCGATGGTCAGTTGTGCAATATCCCTGCCCGGCGTTTGCCCAGGAAGCGGATATGAGTCTGAGCGATTATGAAAATTTTGTGTATGGGGCGTGTTATGCCGATCAAAATGATCCGGTTGCCAAATGGCGGGCGATTCATGACGAACAAGCGAAGTTGGTGGATTGGCTAAAAGGAAAAGAGCAGGTGATCGTCCGCGGCCCGAACATTGATTTATCGCTCTCGATCAAAGACCGCACCTTCATCAACGCGTGCGGCGACCGCAACATGCCCGATGGCGAAATCTTTACCGGCCCGGTGGAAGAATCGGTCAACGGATGGGTGCGGTTCAGCTACCCGGCCCTGCGCGGAGGGATGGAAGTGGATGGGGTAGAATTTAAGTTTGAAAATGGCAAAGTGGTGCAGGCCACAGCAAAGAAAAACCAAGATTATCTATTCACCCAATTGGATAGTGATGGGGGGGCGCGGTATCTTGGGGAATTTGCTATCGGCACTAATTTTGGCATCCAAAAGTTCACCAAAAACATTCTGTTCGACGAAAAAATCGGCGGAACGCTCCACATGGCTGTCGGCGCGGGTTACCCCGAAACGGGGAGCAAAAACAAATCTGCCGTGCATTGGGATTTCATCTGCGATATGCGCCATGAGAGTGAGGTGCTGGTGGACGGGGAACTGTTTTATAAAAACGGGGCGTTTCAGGTGTGAGCCTTTGAAAAGTGCGGTTCTACTCGGAATATTTCACGCCAAAAACGGGAGAACCAAAAGTGCCTTAAAAAGACCGGGCTGGGTGTCATACCCAGCCCGGTCTTTTTTCTTGGGGAGTTTCCTCACTAATCCGGCTTCAATTCCCGGTAGTGATAGTGATACTTTGTTTTAAAACCCATTTGCGCGTACAACGCCTTTGCCCCCGGATTGTTTTCCATCACCTGCAAATACATCTGCTTGATTCCATACGCTTGGGCCATCCCAGCCAACTCGCCCAGAATTGAGGTGGCCCACCCCTGGCGTCGGAATTCGCGCTGTGTAGACATCCCAAACACGCCCAACCAACCCTGCTCCCAAACCCCACGCCCCACCGCGGCCACCTCCCCGCCTACCCGGCCCAGGGCATACACGCTCGGCACACGCAC
>JABWBV010000553.1 GCA_013359445.1 Anaerolineales bacterium
GGGGCATGTACATGCCCCTCTTCCCAATTTTTTCGGGGCATCTTCTCTCCAAGTCTGAACGGTTACAAAAAAAGTAATTACACAACCCGGTCGCAATTTGCCCCAAAAAGGTGTGTAATTACCCATCTCACCTCGTTTATGGAGTTGCTCATGTCCCTCAAATGGTGGCAAACCGCCCTCTTTTATCAAATCTATCCTCGCTCCTTTGCCGACGGCAATGGGGATGGTATTGGAGATTTTAAAGGTATCACCGAAAAACTCGACTACCTCAAAACCCTGGGAGTCGATGCCCTTTGGCTCTCTCCCCACTTCCCCTCCCCGAATTGGGATTGCGGTTACGATGTCAGCGACTACTGCGGCGTCGCCCCCGAATACGGCACCCTCGATGAATTCAAAACCTTCTTACATGAAGCCCATGCCCGCGAGATTCGGGTCATCCTAGACCTGGTTCTCAACCATACCAGCGACGAACACCCCTGGTTTCTCGAATCCAAAGCCAGCCGCGACAACCCCAAAGCAGACTGGTATGTCTGGCAAGACACCCCGCCCAACAACTGGCAATCCTGTTTCGATGGCGATGCCTGGACGTATGCGCCCGAACGCAACCAATACTACTACCACTACTTCATGAAACAACAGCCAGATCTCAACTGGCGCAACCCTGCCGTCAAACAAGCCATGTGGGACGCTGTACGCTTCTGGCTCGATCTGGGTGTGGACGGCTACCGGCTCGACGCCATTGGGACCATTTACGAAGACCCGACCCTCCCCTCCCATTCCGTCCCCATGAACCTGGCCCAACTCCGCCGCGAGGCCGAGCTTGCCCGCACCCCCGAAGACCACAAACGTAGCCGAAAAAACTGGCACAACATGTTTAAAAATCAATGGGGCCAACCAGGTTTGCATGAACTCATGAAAGAACTCCGCACCATCCTCGACGAGTATGAAGGCGACCGCATGCTCGTGGGCGAAGATGACGACATTGCCTACATGGGCGATGGAAAAGACGAACTCCATCTCGTCTTCAATTTTCCCCTAATGCACACGGAATTCATCACCCCGGCGCACATCCGGCGCAATCAGGCCCAACGTCTCGCGCGGTTAGAGGCTCTGCCCACGCGGGGATGGGGCTGTAACACGCTGGGAAATCACGACTGCTCGCGGATTCGCACCCGGTTTGGGCGCGGCACAAACGCCCTCGAGCTCGCCAAACTCAACGCCGCCCTCGTCCTCACCCTGCGCGGGACCCCCTTTCTCTATAATGGCGAAGAAATTGGCATGACCGACCTCCTCATCACCGACCCCACCCTGCTACGCGACACGATGGCGACCTGGTATTACGAATCCGCGGTAAACGAACTCAAAGTCCCCCAGGCCGAAGCCGCGCACCACGCGGGGCAAATGTCCCGCGACAAAAACCGCACCCCGCACCAGTGGGCCAACTCCCCGAACGGGGGCTTTTCCCCGGCAGGCATCACCCCCTGGCTTCCCGTCAACCCCAACTACGCAGAAGGCATCAATGTCCGTGAGCAGGAAAATGATCCCGCGTCTCTTTTGGCCTATTACAAACGCCTGATCCACGTCCGCAAACAAACCCCGGCCTTAATTGAAGGGGAATATCGCCCCGTGCAAGAAAAAGCCCGCACCTATTTTGCCTTCTTACGAGAAACGCCCATCCAAACTGTTTTGGTCGTACTCAATTATTCTGCGCGCGCCCGAACCCTTCGTTTTTCCCTGGAAGGTTTTCATACCGCCCTCCCACTCTTTTCCACCGAACCAATGAAAAAAGAAGAAACCTTATCTAAAATTCACGTGGCTCCGTATGAGGTCTTACTCGTCGAATTGAGATGAAACTCCCCGCGAAAAAGGGTGAAAGGGGGTTATACAGCCTCCTTTCACCCTTTTTCGCGGGCCAATCTCGACCCTGGCTGAGGGGTTACCTTTTGAGATGTTAATTCACATGGGGCGAACAGCATTCTTCACAAGCATGTTCAAATTTAACAAGGTTGTATTAAGAAAACCGTTCATCGCCACTTATCCATCTAGAGAACGTGGGGGACTGCCCCTTTTGGCTGTGTTGAGATTTCGGTAAAAGTGAACCAAGTGCATGAGAATTCATGTATACTTTATAAGATATGAATATGCCATTCAAATTGGTAAATTCTTCTCTGTCATATGATTTCCGATATAAAAAGTTAGGAAATTGTCGTTAATCCAAGTAGAAGGTAACTGCTCAAGTTTAGAGTAGGAAGTGTTTTATAAAGAAAGTCTTTCAAGTTTTTTGTGTGAGCAAATTTTCGAAAACTTACTATATACTGATTTATAAAATCGCAAAAGACTTCAGTCATTTGAGGGTTTCATCTTAAGGTCAGTAACCTGCCGAGAATCTAATCCGGGCCATACCCAAGTCAGAAAATCGGGGGCAACCAAATGAAATGGGGCCAAGCCCCACCCCCAATCATCCCCATCGGAATACGGCACATTTGGCGTCAGAGGTTTCTACCCCTTTCTTAATGCATTTCGCTATGAGCAAAATCCTGTTTATAAACCAACCCACCTTGGGGCATTTGAATACCCTACGCAGTATCGCCGCGCAAATGCAAGAGGATGGACACAACGTTCACTTCTTAATTCCGGGTATGCGCGAAAGAAGAACGCACTTCCAAATTTTGGAAACAGCTTTTCAGGTTCAAGAGATTCTTACACGAGATCATCTCGCGTTTGAAATCATGCCCCCGGCCTTGACCACTCTGCCTGTGGCCCTGCTTTTGCCACACAAATCAGGATACGAAGAAATTGTTCATGCAATCAATCTGTTTTCTCAAGGCATCGATCACTATACCCGACAAATTCTGAAATTTATTCAACGATATGCACCTGATGTTATTGTGACAGATTTTGCATTTCCCGCTAGCCGTGTTGCGGCAGAAATTGCCAATATCCCCTATGTTGTTATTTATCACAGCGGACTACCCTTTCGCGGCGAGGGGGTGCCACCTTTTGGGAGTGGCCTGCCGATTGGCACTCAAAACCACCTTCTTGTTGAGGAGTATGAACAGAAAGAGAAGCGTATCCTTCAAACCCTGGATGCCCGGCTCAATTTGGTGCTTCAAAAATATGGACTCCCCGCCTCAGCGCCAGAATTGTTGCGGCGGCCTTATTCACCTTGGCTAAACTTAATTGCAAGTGCGACCGAAGCTGAAGCTCCGCGTAATAATCTTACTGCTAACACCTTTTATATTGGGCCTTGTATTGGGAAACGTGTTGATTCTCACCTCCATTTTCCCTTCGAAAAACTGCAAACCAAACGATATAAAATTTACGTTTCATTAGGCACAGTCTTCAATAACAAGCCTGACGTGTTTCGCAAAATTATCTCGGCCCTGGATACACCGGTATATCAGGTGATCATCAGCGCCGGGGGAGCTTACGAAATTTTGCGACAGGAGCACCTGCCCTCAAATGTCCTTCTTTTTGAAGAAGTACCTCAAATCGACTTATTACCCAAAATCAACCTCTTTATTAGCCACGGGGGCAATAACAGCACAAATGAAGCGCTCGCGGCAGGCAAACCCCTCATCATTTTGCCGATAGGGGGCGAACAAGCGGATAACGCCAGTCGGGCCGAGTATTTAGGCGTCGGCTTAAGATTGGACATCAACCACTTTACAGAAGCGCAATTGTTGACTGCTGTCGAAAAAATTCGGATCGGTTCTACCTACGAAATGCGTGCCAAAACCATCATGCAAAGTCTGCAAAAAACACAAGGACCTCACACAGCATCTCGTTGTATCGACTGGATCGCCCGTCATCGCCAACCACTTCTCCGCCCCGACCATCTTCCTCTCACCATCACGCCTTATCACCTCCCACAGTTGTTAGACGTCCCACACCAAGAAAATTAAGCGTACCTTATTCCGGGCTAATCTCGACCCTGGCTGAGTAGTTACCCTTCTCTCTGAATTTTCTTCGCCTCCTCCCACAACACATTCATTTCTTCGACGGACAACTGCGCCACATCCCTACCCTGCGCGCGGGCAGAGTTTTCGATATGCGCGAATCGCCCCCGAAAGCGTGCATTGGTCTCGCGAAGGGCATCTTCGGGGTTGACCCCGTACCAATTTGCAAGATGGGTAATGACAAATAAAAGGTCACCAATCTCCCCCGCGCGGGACACCGCGTCCGGAGCAGTACGAATTTCTTCCAACTCTTCAGCAATCTTTGCGAATACACCCTCCACATCCGGCCAATCGAACCCTACTCGGGCCGCACGCTGTTGATATGCGGCAGATTGTGCCAACGCCGGAAAAGCGATAGGGACCCCATCCAGGATACTTTTCGCGCCTTCCCCTTTCGCCGCACGCTCTTCCGCCTTTAACTTCTCCCAATTTACCAATACGCCATCCACCCCATCCACTTTGACATCTCCAAAGACGTGGGGGTGGCGGCGAATCAGTTTTGTGCTAATCCCCCGCACAACATCTGCCATGGTAAATTCGCCTTCTTCCGCCGCGATTTGAGCATGAATAACGATTTGGAAGAGCAGATCACCCATTTCTTCAGCCAGTTTTGTTGGTTCTTCTGCGTCTAAAGCATCAAGAGCCTCGTAGGCTTCTTCAATCAGGTAGGGACGAAGGGAGTGGTGAGTTTGTTTCCGATCCCACGGGCAACCATCCGGTGCGCGCAGGCGGGCCACAACTTCTTGAAAACTCTCAAAAG
>JABWBV010000037.1 GCA_013359445.1 Anaerolineales bacterium
AACGATCTCGATTTAACGCTCTCACTCGGGGCGGGTGAATTGACGCTGAATCCTGACGCCGAAAGTGCATTGGTCGAGGGAACCGTGTCCTACAATGTCCCCGATTTTAAGCCGGAGCTGACCACCCAAGGCGGGAACCTCACGTTGGAACAAGGTGAATTATCCATTCAGGGGATTCCGCAATTTGATGATGAGGTGGAAAACCATTGGGATTTGAGTTTGGGGACAACCCCGATGACCTTACGTATTCAGGCTGGCGCGTATGTGGGCAAATATGATTTGGGCGGATTAAGCCTGGAAAACTTGTACATTGCAGACGGGGCGGCAGATGTTAACCTTGATTTTTCCGCCCCGAATCTGGTTGAAATGGGGGTTTTGGATTATTCCACGGGAGCGTCCAATTTAACGCTTACCAACCTGAGCAATGCGAATTTTTCCACCTTAATTTTCACGAGCGGCGCAGGCAATTACACCCTGGATTTTTCTGGCACCTTTCAACGGGATGCCAATGTGAAAGTGGAGGCTGGTTTGAGCACAGTACGGCTCTTGGTTCCAGAAGGAATGAATGTCAAACTCACTTTCGACGGAGGGCTGACCAATGTTTCTATGAGTGGGGGCTGGGAAAAGCTCAACGACACCTCTTACATTCAAACCGGGGAGGGGCCAACGCTGACCATCACCGTCGAAATGGGCGCGGGCAATTTGGAATTGTTGAATCCGTAACTTACCCCATTACCCCATCTCGTTGAGGTCTACCCGTCGCGTGGCCGCGTTTTCAAATTTCGTCATCGAGGGCCGGAAGATGAGTTCCACACTCCCTACCGGCCCATTTCGATGTTTTGAGATCATGATTTCCGAGACGTTTTGTTTTGCCGATTCTTTTTCGTATTGATCGGGGCGGTAAAGGAACATGACGATATCGGCGTCCTGTTCGAGCGAGCCGGATTCCCGCAAGTCAGAGAGAACTGGGCGTTTGTCGGCGCGTTGTTCGACCGAGCGGGAGAGTTGCGCGGCGGCCAGGACTGGGACATTTAGTTCTTTTGCAAGGATTTTTAACTGGCGAGAGATATAAGATACTTCTTGCACGCGGTTTTCGCTCTTCATCCCACTGGACATCAGTTGAATGTAATCGATGATCACCAGGTCGAGGTTATATTCCATGTGGATGCGACGACACTTGGTACGGAGTTGAAGGGGGCTGATGGCAGGGGTATCGTCGAGGTAAATGTGGGTGTCGCTGAGAACTTCAATGGCATGGGCAAAGAGGGGCCACTCGTTTTCCTGTAGTTTCCCCGTCCGCAAACGCTGTGAATCAATGCCTGTCTCTTGAGAAATGAGACGCTGAACAAGTTGTTCATTTGACATTTCCAGCGAAAAAATGGCAACGTGTTTTTTGCGTTGGGCGGCATTACGAGCAATTGACAACATGAACGCCGTTTTCCCCTGACCGGGGCGCCCAGCGATAATAAGCAGGTCAGAAGGTTGTAGGCCGGTCAGCATCCGATCCAGATCGATAAACCCAGTGGGAACGCCCATGACTTCCTCGTCCCTATGAGCGAGTTGATCAATCCGGTCATAATAGTCGCTTAAAACGTATTGAATCGGCTGGAGAGAGGTATTCAATCGTCGTTCGCTGACCCCAAAAATTGTCTTTTCAGCCTCGTCCATCGCCGTATCAACGCTTAGGTCTTCTTTGTAAGCAATTTTTGCGATCTCATTCGCCGCGGCAATCATCTTACGCCGAATGGAGGCCTCTTCCACGATGCGAGCATAGGCTTCCCCGTGCAACGAGGTGGGCACATTGTTGATCAGCGCCGTTAAGTACGCCGGACCACCCACCTCGGTCAATTGGCCCATCTGATCTAATTCTTCTGTAACCGTCAGAAAATCCACAGGCATCCGGCGTTCATGGAGACGGACCAGCGCTTCCCAAATCCAGCGGTGGCGGTGAATATAAAAGTCATCGGCCCGGACGAATTGAGCCACATCATAATAAACTTCTGGGTTAATTAATACAGACCCCAAAACAGCTTCTTCGGCCTCTCGACTTTGAGGCACAAGCTGGGGGGCGGTCGTTATCTCCTGTTCACTTTCAAAAGACGGAAAATCACTCATATAATTTAAGAAAAAAATGGGGCTGACTTTTGTGAATCAGCCCCATCCCTAAACAACATACCCTGCAAAGTTATTCGTAACTGCTCAGGCTTAGAGAGGAAACTCCCCGAAAAAAGGGGCATTTTGGCCCTGATTGAGTGGTTTGTAAAGGAAGTCTTTTGAAGTTTTTTGTGTGTGCGAACTTGCGAAACTTACTTTACGGTGTACTGAGTAGCTATAGTTATTCTTTGTCTTCGTCTTCTTCGTTTCCAAAATCTAATTGGTTGAGGAAATCTTCAAACACCGATAAACGCTCCTCAATTTCTTCCTCTGCTTCCGGGGAAGTGTACCGAGGCGCTTCAGCTTCTGCTGGTTGCTCTTCAAGATTTTCTTCAGGAATGATCCCGGCTGATTCCATAACCCCATAGGAAACCAGGATCGGTACGTGAGCACGCACCGCAAGCGCTAGAGCGTCCGACGGGCGGGAGTCCACGTTGAGTTTTTTCCCATTCACTTCTACGACAATATTCCCGTAATACACCTCATCCCGCAGAGCGGTGACTTCAACACGAAGGATGCGCGCTTCTAGAGTACGAAATACATTGTTCAACAAATCATGTGTGAGGGGACGCGAAACTTCTACTTCTTGCAGGGCAATGGTTATCGCTTCGGCTTCATAGGGGCCAATCCAAATCGGCAAATATCGTTCTGTTTGTGCTTCGCGCAAAATCACAATTCTTTGCTGTGACATCAAGCTCACACGAATACTATCAATCGTAACTTCTACCATCTGTTCTGGCATGGGTGCCTCCAGCTTAAATCTCAGGTTTAGAGGGTATTCTAACATGGGCAACTATGTGTTGCAACTAAATATTAAGAGCTTAACATGACCTATTACGATATATTCAACTTATTCAAATCCAGTTATAATCGGAGAAATGTTAAAATTTTAAGGTTAATGGGCTATACTCACTCGTACCAGCTTGAAGGAAATATTTATGCAGGCAAAAGTTCTCTGGATTGAATCAGACCCCCCCAATGAAATTTTCATTCCAGCTTTACGCGAAAAAGGATTCCAGGTGGAAATTGTCCCCACCGGGAAAGCGGCGCTAGGAAAAATTCCTGAAATCAGCCCCCAGGTTGTTGTCATTAATGCTTCATCCCTGCGCTCAAACGGGGCCAGAATTTGTCAGGCCATTCGTGCGGCGAGTAATGGACTCCCCATTGTTCTGATTGCCAATCCACTCCACCCTTTAGAGGGTACCACAAACGGTGCCAATGTGGTGATGAATTTACCCTTCACCGTGCGAAAATTAGTCAATCGCATCACCCCCATGTTGCCGCGGGAAGGATCGGAAACGGTGTCGCGTGGCCCGATCCTTCTCAATTTGGAACATAATATCGTTGAGTGTTACGACAAAGAAACCCAGTTGACGCCCAGATTAGCTCACCTTTTACGCATGTTTTTGGAGGCTCCCGGTGTGGTTTTAGAACGTGAACGTCTCTTCAAAGAGGTGTGGAATACCGACTATACTGGGGACACCCGCACACTGGATGTACACATTAGTTGGCTTCGTCGGACTATTGAAATGGATCCCCGCAAGCCAGCACTGCTAAAGACGATTCGGGGGGTTGGTTATCGGTTAGATATCGAAGAATAATTCGTAGTTGGTATTATTTGCAATTTTATTTTTACACAAAAAGGCGTCCCCAATGGGGACGCCTTTTTGTTATTTCCGTTGACTTTGTCTGAGGGGATTATGGCCTCGACAAATTTTTATCGGCCAAATTTGGCTTGCAGTAATTCTGTAAGCGTGGGTTGTCCAATTTCTTGCAATTCATAACGAACGCGCTGGCTGGGTTTGTTGATTTTTAGCAAGCGTCCTAAATCAATCGGCGTACCAATGATCACCATATCGACATCCATGGCATTGATCGTCATTTCCAACTCTTTCATCATTTGGTCGCCATATCCCATTGCAGGGAGCACGGCCCCCGTGGTGGGGTACTTGGCATAGGTCGCGGCAATCGAACCAACCGCATATGGGCGTGGGTCAACGATGGTCGCCGCGCCAAAACGGCGGGCGGCTACCCATCCCGCCCCGTAAGCCATTTCCCCGTGGGTGAGCGTGGGGCCATCTTCAACAACCAATACCCGTGCGCCCCGGATCGCGTTGGGGTCTTCGACAAAAATCGGGGAGGCGGCTTCGACCATGATCGCGTGGGGGTTCATCGCGCGCAGGTTTTCTCGGACAGTGATGACATTTTCGGGGGAGGCGGTATCGACTTTGTTGATCACGAAAACATCCGCGGCGCGAACATTCGCTTCACCGGGGTGATAGGTACGTTCGTGCCCAGGGCGGTGGGGGTCGGCAACGACGATGTGGTAGTCGGATACGTAAAAGGGCAAGTCGTTGTTTCCGCCATCCCATAAGATAATGTCTACTTCTTGCTCGGCCTGGCGCAGGATACGTTCGTAATCTACCCCTGCATAGACAATTACCCCATTTTCGAGGTGGGGTTCGTACTCCTCGCGCTCTTCGATGGTGCATTCGTATTCATCCAGGTCATCATATTCGGCAAAACGTTGAACGGCCTGGGCAATCAGGTTACCGTATGGCATCGGGTGGCGGATGGCCGCGACTTTGTAGCCCATGTCACGCAAAATGCGGGCAACATGGCGGGTGGTCTGGCTTTTGCCCGAACCGGTTCGCACCGCCCCGATGGAGACCACTGGTTTGGTGGATTTAACTTGGGTGTTCCGGGTTCCCAATAGCCGAAAATCGGCTCCAGCGGCCAGGACTTCCGAGGCTTTGCTCATCACAAAGGTATGGGGAACATCGCTATACGCAAAAACCACCTGATCAATTTTTTCTTCTTTGATCAATCTAACCAGTTCACTTTCCGGGTAAATGGGAATCCCATTGGGATATTGTGCACCCGCCAGTTCGTGGGGGTAGCGGCGATCGTCAATATTGGGGATTTGCGTCGCCGTAAACGCAACCACCTCGTAGGCCGGGTTATTGCGATAATAGGTATTAAAGTTATGGAAGTCGCGTCCGGCGGCTCCCATGATAAGGGTGCGGATAGGGGTCATGTTTTTACTCCTGAAGATAAGATAAAAAAACGCACCACAGATTGTATCGTGGTGCGTCTTGTTTGGTTACATCACTTCTGGGGCAGAAATGCCCAGACAGGCAAGGAGATTTTCTAGGGCCTGGCGGGTGGCGGCGACCAGACGCATACGGAAGAGGCGTACTTCGCCATCCACGGATAAAACCGGGCATTGATTATAAAAATCGCTAAAGGCTTTGGCGATTTGATAGGTTAGGTTCGTAATGTGTAGGGTTTTGAATTCCGCGGCGGCTCTTTGGATTTCCGCCGGGATACGCGAAAGCATGTCAATCAATTGCACTTCGGCAGGGTGCAGGGCAAAGGTGGGGGTAACCGAGTCCGCGAGGACTTCGCCCGCTTTTCGCAGAATGCTGTTTGCCCGGACATGGGCGTATTGGATGTATGGGGCGGCTTGCCCTTCAAAATCCAGGGCGGTTTCCCAATCGAAGGTCGCAATTTTGGCGTTATCCCGGGCGAGAAGTGGGTATTTGATGGCCCCTAACGCCACTTGCCAGGAAACCGTGTCTTTTTCCTGCTCAGACAGGGCGGGGTTTTTCTGTTCAACCACCTCCCGCGCGCGTTGTGTCGCTTCCCGAATCAAATCTTCCAGCAACACGACGGTCCCTTCACGGGATGAGACGGTAACGTTACCCGGCAGGTTGACCAGTTCATAGGGCAAGTGGACACATTGGGTGGCCCATTCGTATCCCGCCAGTTCGAGCGTTTTGAAGACCTGTTGAAAATGGAGCGATTGCCGCACGTCAACGATGTAAATGGATTGAACGAGATCGGGATATTCGCTGAATTTGATTTTTGCCAGGGCGAGGTCTTCTGTGGAATACAAAGCGGTGCCATCCGAGCGCAACACTACAAATACCCGGTATTTTTCTTTTTCCAGGCCAAGTAGTTCGTCAATTTTGACAATAACCGGCCCCGCAGGGCGTTCGTCAACCGCCAAGTTTTTGCTTACCAGTTCCTGAACGACTTCCTTCCCTGCTTTTTCGGCGTCGCTGTTCGCGTAGAGCCGGTCAAATGGGATGTTTAACAAGCGGTACATTTCGTCGAACCCGTCTAAGGACCACTGGCGGGTCTTTTTCCACAGGGCGACGATTTCATGATCATCGCGGTCCCACCGGCCATAAACTTCGCGCACTTCGGCTTCAAATTCTGGGTTTTCATCCAGGCGGCGGGCGGCCTCTGCATACAGTTCGCCCATCCAACGGGTGACATCTTCGGCAGGAGGATGTTGCCCGGCGTGGTATTTCATGTAATTCCAGAGCCATTTGATGACATGCAAACCAATATCGCCAAAATAATTGGCCCGGACTACGTCATATCCAGCGGTGTCAAGAATCCGGCAGATCACGTCGCCTAAAATCGCACTTCGCAAATGCCCCACATGAAAGGCTTTGTGGGTATTGGGCTGAGAATATTCCACCATCACCCGCGCATTTTTACGCACGCCGCGTCCAAACTGGTCGTGGGCGATCAAAATGGCATCTACCACGCGGCGGCTGTATTCGGCTGTGGAAAAGTAAAGATTAAGATAGCCTTTAACGGCCTCAACCCGACTAAATCCTTCCGGGACCCCTAAAAACGCTACCAGGGTTTCGGAAATTTCTTGTGCACGTTGAGCAACGTTGACTTTTTTCCCCGCACGCGCTTCCAGCGCGGCTACTTTGAAAAAAGAGGTCGCAATCCCCCATTCTCCAGAAAAAGGAATTGGCGTCCAGTTCCATTCTTCGGGGAGGGGAATCGCATGTTGAAGAAAATAATTCTTGATTTGAGTTTCGAGATGTTTTTTTTCTAGTTCAAACATACCCTACCCTGATATAAAAAGAGTGTGTTCCGTTTGAATTGAACTATCCGAAAAAAAGGGATGGGTGGGGATGTACATCCCCCACCCATCCCTTTTTTTCGGGGACCTCCAACTGAAATGAAATGCACCCATATGAAAAGCGGGAGCACAATGGCTCCCGCACTTAAGGGAAAGTCGAATAATGGTTAAGCTTTTGCTTTTTCCAATGCGGCCAGGGCTTTCATCAAGCGGCCCTTACGTCGAGAAGCATTGTTTTTGTGCAATACCCCTTTCTGGGCGGCGTGATCTAACTGGCTGATCGCTTCCATCGTCATGGTGCGGGCAGTTTCCACACTGTCAGAAGTGAGGGACTGACGAGCTTTGACGACAGCACGACGCGCGCTCCCACGATAAACGCGGTTCTGCACCCGACGCTTTTCATTTTGGCGATTTCGTTTGAGTTGTGATTTTATGTTTGCCAAGACAAATTCTCCATCTTTTGAGTCATTTTTATGATAACGGCTGGTGATTGTACATGAAGCAGGGGCTTTTGTCTAGTCTGTTTTTTCGTTCGTTTGTTCGAGAAAAACCCTGGGGAGTTTAGGTTTAGCGTTTACAGTCCCGATTCCATTATGGTAAACTAGAGTTCACTGATCGCATTGGATTTAATATGGCAAAAACCTCACGAAAAATTGTTTGTATTGAAGATGAGCCGGAGATGATTGATTTATTTCGATTGATCTTAACCCGGCGTGGATTCGAAGTCATTGGGGCCAATGGGGGGCGGCAAGGATTGGACCTGGTGAGGGAAATCAAACCAGATCTTGTGCTTATTGATCTGATGATGCCAGATATGGACGGGTGGGAAGTGTACCAGAATTTAAAAGCAAGCGAAGAAACCCAACATATTCCAGTAATTGTGGTGACCGCAAAGGCGCAAAGCATTGATCGCGTTCTAGGATTGCACATTGCGAAAGTCAATGACTATATAGCCAAACCTTTCAGCCCTTCCGCCTTGCTCGAAAGTATTGAGCAAGTTCTCTCTCAAAACGACAAAACGTAATCAGGGATGCAAACAGTCACAATTGAAAATCGCACGCGTGCCTTAAAAGAGCCTTTACAAGCGGGGTACTGTCAATCCTTTGCTTGCCAATTACGTGGATTAACCTTTCGGCGTTCTTTGCCCCCTAACTGGGGGCTTTTGCTTGTCCAACAACGGGAAAGTAAAATGGACGCCGCCATTCACATGTTTATGATGTGGATTGATTTGGCGGTGGTGTGGGTAAATTCGCAAAACCGCGTGGTGGATGTTCGTCCGGCTTATCGGTGGAAATCCATTATCATTCCTCAGGCACCTGCAATGTATGTCTTAGAATTACCCCTTGCGCGCCTGAATGATTTTCAAATAGGCGATGAAGTCAAAATCAGTGTTCCGTTTTCTCGTTAGTTTTTTCCTATGGGGGATGGTGTTGAGCGCGGTGGGGGGTGCCTATGCACAAGAGGAGACCCCTTCCGGGCCAGTGTACATTGTGCAAGCCGGGGACACGCTCACAACAATAGCCGTACAATTCGGCGTAACCGTGGACGATTTATTAGCCGCGAACAACATGGGGCCTGGGGATCTGCTTTACGTTGGTGATGCCATCACCATTCCTGGCCTTGAAGGGGTGACTGGAATTTTAGAGACCCACACCATCCCCTTTGGTGAAACGCTCCGGAGTCTCAGCCGCCGCTACCAGATTCCCACATCCCAACTGGTCAAATTAAACCGCGTAGTCACGCCATGGGAACTGTATGCCGGATCGTCATTAATTCTCCCCGTTTCCCAAACAGAAGTTCCACAATTAAGCCGGGCAGTCCTTGCCCCTGGACAAACGCTTTTAGAATTGGCCGTGCGCGAAAATACCAATCCCTGGAGCCTTGCACAAGTCAATCAACTCACCAGTTTAAGCGATACCATGCCGGGTGATGTGTTATTTATACCCGGACAAACGTTTGCAGGCCCAGGCGCTTTCCCCGCCCCTATTACCGAGGTGCAAGTTTCAGCTTTTTATCAGGGAGAAACAGGAGCTATTCACATTTTTGCGGAGGAGGGAAGCGCCTTTGAGGGCACTTTAATCAACCACACCTTCTCCTTTTACGCAGTGGAAAGCGGACATTTTGCCGGATTACAAGGGATCCACGCGCTGGCTCAACCCGGCTTGTATCCCCTGTTGATCAAAGGGACGTTGCCCAATGGAAGCACCTTCACGCATAGCCAACCTGTGCTCGTCCAGGGTTTGGGGTATCTCTTTGAAACGATAACCGTGCCCCCCGCCTTAATTGATCCCGTCACCACAAACAAAGAGGAAGATTTTCTACGCCCATTCGTGAACCAGTTTACGCCCGAAAAATACTGGCAGGGATTATTTTTATCCCCTTCTCCTTGCCCGACCTGCATCAATTCCGGGTTTGGAAACCGACGTTCTTATAATGGGAGTGCTTTCACCTATTTCCACGGCGGCGTAGACTTTCCTCCTGTCGCGTTGGAAATCACCGCCTCTGCAGATGGTGTGGTGGTCTTCGCCGATTTATTAGAAGTTCGCGGCAATTTTACCCTTATCGATCATGGGCACGGAATATTCTCGGCGTACATGCACCAATCTGAACTTTACGTGAAAGCCGGAGACACTATCAAAGCGGGTCAGGTGATTGGATTAATTGGCAATACCGGGAGGTCCACCGGGGCACATTTGCATTGGGAAATCTGGGTAGGAGGCGTACAAGTCAACCCACTCACTTGGCTGGAGACTCCCTATCCATAAACTTCAGGCGCTTTCCTTCTCTTTTGCATTTTCGGAGAAAATTCAAAAAAAGATTCCATGGGGAAATCGCTTCTATCATCCTTTTTCGTTTTCCGACGCAACATAATCCGCAAAAGTTCGATGCGACATGTGGTAGCATCAATCCACGGTGATCTAGTATAATAGTACCCGCATTTAATTTAAATCAGCAATATAAAATCACTTGAGGCCGTATGACAGTTCAGAATTTTTCATTGAAAGATGAATATTGGGAGAATTTCCAACTAAAAACCGAGGATGTTGAATTCCTCTATAACCATTTACTCGAAACCGAGACCCCCCAAACCTCTCAGGAACTTTTGGATGTTTTGATTTCCCACCGAATTCGGGAAGAAAAACAAGCCATTGAGCGCCGCCGTGGTGCGGGCGGGAAAATGTATCTCCCGAAAGATCATTATGAAGTCGGGCAAACGTTAATTTTTCCAGGGTTAGGTTGGGAACGCGGCGAAGTGGTCGGGATGCGTCCGGGAAACAACCCCGAGCTTCCCGGTTTCCATGTCTTAAAAGTGAAATTGGAAGGTGGAAGTGTACGTGAGTTTGCTTCCGGAATCGCCAATCACAAACTTAATAACCCGCAAGCCTTTGTTCAGGAAGAAAGCCTCCTCTCCTCAGACGAAGTTCTCGCAAATTATGGGAAGTTATTAGCATCACGTTTAGAGGCCGGCCTCCGAAATAACGATGAATTTATTGTCATCGCCGGACGTTGGTTCCCCAAGGCCTTGTTGGTTAACGTCAACGTTGGGCATTTGAATCTCGCAGAAGCCTTATTGGACATGGAAGGCGGCGGCCCCCTCCCCACCAAAAGCCTGTTGGAAGCCGTTGAACTGCCATCCAACACCAATTCCAACCTGGTCGAATTTTCGCTAGATTATGCTCTCTGGAAGGATGGCCGCTTTGATGAAGTTGGCCCTGCCGGAAAAATCTTGTGGTATCTCAAACGGCTCGAACCAACCGAGGTCCTCAATATCCCGGAACACCTGAACTATCACGAAATTTCGCATGAACGTGTTGGTTTCACCAGCGATATGCTCGCCCTGGAACAAAATCTGGATGACGAATTATCCCCGTTGGAAGATGCCGCCACCTCCTCCGAAGTTCAAATCAAACTGATTTACCCACATTGGCGCTCCGGCACCCTCCCCCTCTCCGCTCGTTTACACGCCCTGTTCCCCACCGCCTACCGCGCCCCCCGCATTCGTTTCATCCTGGTCGATGGCGAAACAGGAAACAAATTCCCCGGCTGGGTCGTGCGGGAAAACCAATATGTATACGGTTTGCGCGAATTTTACGAACAAAAAGGTGTTTTCCCAGGCAGTTTACTCACCATCCGAAAAAGCAACACCCCCGGAGAAGTGATTATCGAAGCCCACACACGTCGTCCCGCCCGGGAATGGGTTCGTACCATTCTTGTTGGCACAGATGGTGGCATCGTCTTGGCAATGCTCAAACAGGTCGTAGCCTCCAATTTTGATGACCGGATGGCAATCGTCATCCCCGATCAGGCGGCACTTGACAACGTATGGAAAAAAATCAAAACCGAGCGTATCCCCTTCGAACGCACTGTTGTGGATATGCTTCGCGAATTAGCAAAGCTCAACCCACAAGGACATGTTCACGCCAGCGAATTGTACGCAACCGTCAATTTGGTACGTCGATGCCCACCAGCCCCCCTTCTGGCCCTCCTGGCCTCACGCCCCTGGTTTGTCCATGTGGGTGATCTCCACTACCGCTTTGATGACTCAGAGCGGAATTAACGCACATGTATAAACATTTATCCCCATTCTTATTTTTAGGAGACAATTGTGATTGAAACTAAACGACATAGTCTGGTAAAACCCACAATTCAGACTCCCTATCATATTGATTTCAATTGGTGGCGGCAAAATAATCAAGACTGGCACGTCTACCTGCGTAGTTATCTCTCCCCCGAAGATCAACTTATCTACGCCAACCTGACCGAAGAAACCCCCATTGATCTAGTTGATGGCGAATCGGGTGAAGTGTCCCAGGTCGATGCCCTTCAACATATCCTCATTACCCGTTATGCCAGTCGAAGTGATTTTATCAACCGCAACACCTCCATCACCGAGGCCATTTTCCGTTTATTTTTAGTCAACGGCAATCTCCCCCTCTCGATTGCAGACATCTCGGAAAAAATTGGGCGTTCTGCACAAACCATTTTGCAAATGCTCTCCAGCCCAAGAATATACAAAGGCCTACGCCCCTACGTCAAATAAAGGGATGCCCTGGTAGCTCAATGGACAGAGCAACGGCCTTCTAAGCCGCAGGTTGCAGGTTCGAATCCTGTCCAGGGCGCTTCTTTCTGTCGAATTAGAGTGGGAATTTGACCGCTTTCTCCGCCCTCAACTCAGGTCAATGCACTTTATGAATCACAACCCCTTGTTAAAGTGGCTTCTCGATAATCGCCTGAGCCTCGATTGGATGCTCCAGGAAGATGATCTTCCCCCTACCCCCAACGGGAATACCCACCTGGACCCAGCCGATTTTTTCCAAGAATTCAACGAAAAAATCCCCGATGTGATCCCGATTCTCCCCTTGCGGGGCATCGTCGTGTACCCCTACACCGCCGTTCCCCTGACCATTGGGCAACCGCGTTCCATCCGGCTTATTGACGACTCCCAAACCGAAACGCGCTTCATTGGCTTAGTCACCTCAAAAGATAGCGAAATCGAAGCCCCAGGCCCCCAAGAGTTATTCCAAATTGGCACTGTCGCCACCATCCACCGCACCTTTCGCGTCCCAGACGGAACCATTCGCCTGCTTGTACAAGGATTAGCCCGCTTTCGCATTGAAGAATTTAGCCAAACAGAGCCTTATCTCAAAGCCCGCATCACCCTCATCCCCGAAGTGCGCGAAGAAGGTTTGGAAACCGAAGCATTAGCCCGCAACGCCCGCAGTCAATTTGAACACGTAGCCGAACTCCTCGCCTCCATTCCCCAAGAATTAGTCGTCTCCGTCGTCAATCTCGAAGACCCCCTCACCAGCGCCTACACCATCGCAAATTTCCAACGGATGCCCCTCGAAGAAGCCCAGAAAATGCTCGAACTCGATTCCGTCAACGAAAAACTACGGAAACTGGTCAAAATTCTGGCACGTGAATCCGAAGTCCTCGAATTGGGCCAAAAAATCCAAAAAGAGGCCCGCTCCGAAATCGAAAAGGTTCAGCGCGACTATTTTCTAAGAGAACAGCTCAAAGCCATTCAACGCGAATTAGGAGACCTCGATAGCGACGCCCTCGAAGTCGAAAATTATCACGCCAAAATCCAAGCCGCCCACATGACCGAAGAAGGCGAAAAACAATCCCTCCGGGAACTCGGACGCCTCGCCAAACTCCCCAGCGCCTCGGCAGAATACGGCGTCATCCGTACCTATTTGGATTGGCTCGTTTCCCTCCCCTGGGCCACCCTCACCGAAGACAACCTCAACATCCAACATGCCCGCCAGGTCCTCGATCAAGATCACTTCGGCCTGGAAGATGTCAAAGAACGCATCCTGGAATACCTGGCCGTGCGAAAACTGCGTCAGGAACGGCATCCCCTCTTCCACCCAACCGAAAATGACCATGAAATTCGCCGAGAGCGCGAAGGCGTCATCCTTTGTTTTGTCGGGCCGCCTGGGGTCGGAAAAACCTCCCTCGGACGTTCCATTGCCCGCGCGATGGGAAGAAAATTTTTCCGCATGTCCCTGGGTGGGGTCAGGGATGAAGCCGAAATCCGCGGCCACCGCCGTACCTACATTGGCGCCCTCCCCGGACGGATTCTCCAGGCCCTCCGCCGCGTCGAGTCACGCAACCCCATCCTCATGCTCGACGAAATAGACAAACTAGGCTCCGACTTCCGCGGTGATCCCTCCTCCGCCCTTCTTGAAGTCCTCGACCCCGAACAAAATAGCGAATTCCGCGACCACTACCTGGAAGTCGCCTACGATCTTTCCCAGGTCATGTTTATCACGACAGCCAATATGCTCGAAGCCATCCCCGGCCCCCTACGCGACCGGATGGAAATCATCCCCATTTCGAGTTATACCGAAGCCGAAAAAGTAGCCATTGCCCAGGGATTTCTCCTCCCCCGCCAGTTAAGAGAAAATGGCCTGCTCCCCGACGAAGTTCAATTCACCGACGAGGCCCTCTATACCATCATCCGGGCGCACACGCGCGAGGCGGGCGTGCGTAACCTGGAGCGGCAAATGAGCACCATCTGCCGGAAAATCGTTACGCAAATTGCAGAAGGAAAACAGACGCGCGTCACCATCACGCCGATAGAGGTGCGGGAATATTTGGGGCGCCCGCGCTTTTTGGGGACGGATGAAATTTTGACCCGCGCCGCCACGCCAGGGGTTGCCATCGGGCTGGCCTGGACCCCCACGGGCGGAGAAGTGTTGTTCATCGAGGCCACCGCCATGCCGGGAGGAAAAAATTTCCAACTCACCGGGTCCCTGGGAGAGGTCATGCAAGAATCGGCGCGGGCGGCCCTGTCGTTTGTCCGTTCACGATCCGAAACTTTAGGATTGGACAAAAATTTCTTCGAGAAATTTGACCTGCATCTGCATGTCCCCTCGGCTTCCCAGCCCAAAGATGGTCCCTCGGCGGGGGTCACGATGGTCACGGCGCTGGTGTCTTTGATTTCGGGGAACGTTATCCGCCCGGATGTGGGGATGACCGGGGAAATCACCCTGCGCGGCCAGGTTTTACCCGTCGGTGGAATAAAAGAAAAAGTTCTCGCCGCACACCGTCTGGGGTTGAAAACCGTCATCATCCCCGCTCGTAATCAAGCTGACCTGGAAGAACTATCGGATGAGGTAAGAAATTCGCTAGAATTTATTTTTGCCAATACGGTTGATGATATACTCAAAATAGTTTTTGAAACACTTACCCCTCGGCCTGTCGAGAAAATTACAGAGGAAAACACCCTATGACGAAAATTATGCTTGTCGATGATGACCCCATCACCAAAACGCTTCTAAAAACCCTCCTTGAAATGGAAGGGTTTAATGTCTACCCGTGGGACTTAGGCACGGATGTCCTGGAAAAAGTCAATTCAGTTGAACCAGATGTCGTGGTAATGGATGTCAACCTGAATGGATTAAATGGGATTGATGTGCTTCGCGACCTACGCGCAGAACAAAAATATCAAGATGTCCGGGTCATTATGTCCTCGGGGATGAATTATCAAGAAGAATGTAACCGGGAAGGAGCCAATGGGTTCCTTCTAAAACCCTATATGCCGGATGATTTAATTTCCCTCATTCGGAAGAATTTAAGCTAATACAGAGAAACAACTTGGCAAAACAACGCCCTCCCAACAATTATAAATGGTACACGATTGACCTGCACTTACACACCCCCGCCTCCAGCGATTATCAACAACCGGAAATCACCTATCTCGATCTGCTCAAACGTGCCGAAGCACGCGGTCTCGATGCTATCGCCTTTACCGACCACAATACGGTCGCAGGTTATCGCCAAATGCAGGAGGAAGTTCAGCAACTCGAATTGCTGGAAAAACTCAACCGCCTGATCCCCGAAGAAAGAACCCGTCTCAACGAATATCGCCGCCTGCTAACCAAAATTTTGGTTCTTCCCGGGTTTGAATTTACTGCGACTTTCGGTTTTCATATTTTGGGGCTTTTTTCCCCCCTCAAACCGGTTCGCGAAATCGAACATTTACTACTCAATCTCAAAATCGCCCCCGATCAACTGGATGAAGGCTCATCCACGGTTGGGGCTACCTCCGATGTGCTCACCGCATATCGGATCATTAACGAAGCCGGGGGCC
Source organism: Anaerolineales bacterium (assembly GCA_013359445.1). Classification (GTDB taxonomy): domain Bacteria; phylum Chloroflexota; class Anaerolineae; order Anaerolineales; family JABWBV01; genus JABWBV01. The sequence continues at coordinate 15,645 of JABWBV010000037.1, forward strand.
TGGTCATTGCCGCCCACGCCAATTCCACCAATGGTGTTGCGATGCTGGGGCTAAACTTTGGTGGCCAAACCAAAATCGCCTACACCCAAGACCCCAACCTACATGCACTCGAGGTTACCGACCTGGGACAACACGGGCGTCACACCACCACCAATTTCTTCAGTGGCACCAAACCCGAATACCCCCGACGGATGCACTGCATTCAAGGGTCAGATGCCCACCGTCTAACCGCCGACCCCCAACGCAAAAAAAATCTGGGCGTGGGCGACCGCCCCACCGAGGTCCTGCTCCCGAAACTCACCTTCGATGCCCTCAAAGAACTTTTCTTCAGCAACGACTTCGCCCGCACACGCCCCCGCCGTCAGGTCACGGAACCTGTCTTTGACTTTATCCGCGCCGCGCGTGAAGAAGGGCCAAACATTGTCCAAGATTTTCACGAGACCATGAGCGCCCGCGGCGGCAAACTGTACGACATCATTGCCGACGTTTGCGCGTTTGCCAACACCAACGGCGGCACCCTCTACATCGGGTTTTCCGCCGACCCGCGTCGGCCCGCCCCCGGCATATCCAAACCCCAGCAAGCCCGCGAACAATTAGAAAAAGAGATCAGCGCCCGGATCAGCCCCGCCCTCCAATGCACGGTCGATATCCAAACCTACGCCGAGAAAAAACTCTTGCGCGTGCTGGTCCCACGCGGCGATGATGCCCCTTACGCAGTGGACGAAAGCAAAATATACGTCCGCTCCGAAGCCGAAACTGGATTAGCCGTGCGCGACGAAATCGTGGACTTAGTGATGCGCCACGCCCGCCTCAGCGCCGAAGAACCCCAGCCCGAACCCCCCGCGCCGCTCGTTTCCCAAGACCCCCAGCCCGAAACGGGCGAAGTGACCCTGACCGAACCCCGCACAGGCGTTGAGGTGGTCGGCGTTGAAGAACGAAACGGCACAAAATATTACACTCTCCGTGATATGCGGAATGGCAACATCGTCAAAAACGTGACCACCAAGTCCGCACGGCGCCTCTGGCACTACGCCATCACCACCTATCACCGCCTCCCGGATGATATTACCCAAACCGAAATTCACTGGCAGGGCGGCATTGGGTTGTTGCGCCACCAAAAACAAGGGCGCATTGATCGGTACGACCTTGTCCAACGCCAACCCGATGGCAACTACCGCGTCTTTTTTGGCGTCACCGAAGATGGCATTCTTGACGAATGGAAACCTTTGTTCGAAGAGAATAGCCCCGAAGAATAAATGTCCCCCATCCGCGTCGGTATCCTAACTGTCTCAGATCGGTCCTTCCGTGGAGAAAGGCCGGATGCTTCCGGGCCTGCCCTCGAAACGGCGGTAAACGAGCTGACCTGGCAAGTCATCTGGCGCGACATCCTACCCGACGAATTTACGCTTTTACGCGATTTTCTCGCCCAGAAAGCTGACGAAAACCAAATCGACCTTTTATTAACCACAGGCGGAACAGGCGTGGCCCCGCGCGACATCACCCCCGAGGCCACGCAAGCCGTGGTTCAGCGGCTCGCCCCTGGATTAGCAGAAGCCATGCGGGCGGAGAGTCTTAAAATCACCCCCCATGCCATGCTATCCAGAGGGGTCGCGGGGATTCGGGCGCGCACGTTAATCATCAACCTGCCGGGAAGCCCCAAAGCCGCCCTGGAACAACTCGCCGTCATTGTTCCGGCCCTTCCGCACGCCGTGCAACTCTTGAGGGATGATACCCAGGCTGAACAAGGACATTCACTCTCCCCCGTCGTCGCATAATCACCCCTAGAGAAGATAATATTACCCCATAAACTTGTGCAACGAAACCAGTAGCGTAGGGTTTTACCATATGCTACAATAACACTATCATTTTAATCTTCTTCTTACCCAATCTTGGAGGATGGTATGAACGACAAAGAAAAAATGCTCGGTTTAATGAAGTTTTGGTTATTTGGAACTTTCATCATCATTTTCGCCGCCGCAACAGTATATGTTGGAACACAAACTGGAATGTTAATACTCCAACAACCCAATTACTGGATTTCCGTTGTTGTCACTGCAGTTCTCTGCGTAGCCTGGTACTATGTGTATAAATGGTATCTGGATCGCCAGAAATAGCCCTTGAAATACAAGTAAAAAAGGCGCACATTGTTGTGCGCCTTTTTTTTATTTAACCGTAACTACTCAAGGTAAAAGTTACATTTATCCCTTGTTTACAACAGATTGCGCGCAATCACCAACCGTTGAATCTCACTGGTCCCCTCTCCAATCGTCATCAAGCGCGCATCACGATAGGTCAATTCCACCGGAAATTCCCGGCTATACCCATACCCGCCATGAATTTGAATGGCATTCCGACACACTCGTTCGGCCATTTCAGTTGCACGCCAGCTGCGCCGCAGGCCGCAGGCGCGAGCGCAGCATGGCCCAGCGCTGCTGGCGCTGAACGAAGCCGCGCACCGTCATGCCGCAGGTCACGTTGTCGAGCACGGTGGGCGCAATGCGCACGCGATAGCCGCCGTGCTGGAACAGCTTGCCCATCACGTAGTCTTCGGCCAAGACATCGGCCACGCGTCGGAACCCGCCCAGCGCCTCGAACACCTGCCGCGAGAAGAGCATGCTCTTGCCGATCACCAGCGCGTCGCCCAGCAGCGTGGGCAGCGCCGAGCCGGCCGCGCAGAAGCCGTTCAGCTGCACGTTCTCCAGCGCCGAGCCCAGTCCGTTCTCGCCGGTGCCGGCAAACAAGTTGGTGACCAGGCCGTTTCTGGGGTCGGCCAGCAAGGTCTCGACCATCTCCGAGACGTAGTGCGCGGGGGCGCGCACGTTGCTGTCGCTGATCAGCAAGAGGTCGTGCGAGGCATGGGGCAGCATGCCGAGCAGGTTGTCGACCTTGGGGTTGATGGCGCCCGATCCCGGGTGAATCACCAGCTTGGTGGCCACCTGCGGGTAGCGGGCGGCCAGCGCCTGAACCACGCCGATGGCGGGGTCGTCGGGCCGCTGCACGCCGAACACCAGCTCCAGGTTCGGGTGATCTTGCAAGAAGAAGCTCTCGAGGTTGTCCGCAAGGCCGGCGTCCTTTCCGCACAGCGGCTTGAGCACGCTGACGGGCGGCAGGTCGCGAGCGCGACCCGCGCGCTCGCTGCCCGCCTGCCCGCGGTCGGGATTGGTGAAGAGCGGATCTTCGACTCGCCTCGCAACGCTCTCGGGGAGGCGCTGCCCGCGCGTGGCGCGAATCACCGAGAGTGTTCCGAGCAGCGTCCATGCAGAGCAGAGACCCGTCAGAGCGAAGGCCACGGTATTCATGACGACTCCTCGGTGCGGTTTTTGAAGATCAACGACCAGAGCGGGAGACAGATGGCGAAGTAGACCAGGTTGGTGGTGAGCAAGCGCAGCGGCAGGTAAGGCAGCTGGGTGAAGCGGAGCGCGAGATCGAACAGCAGCAGGTTCGCGACGAAGCCCAGGGTCTCGACCCCCAAGAACTGCGCGCCTTGCCGCAACCACGCCGGCGAACGGTCGCCGAACGCGAACCACTTGTTGCCCACGAATTGAACGGCAATGCCCAGCGCCAGCGCGGGCATGCTGGCCAGTCGAGGCGACATTCCGAAACCGCTGACCAAGAGCGCGAGCGCCGTCAGGTCGGTCAGCGTGGCCAGGATGCCGATGGTCGCGCTGCGCGCCACGGTCGCCAGGCCTGCGATGTAGGTTGGGTTCACCACGCTGGCCACTGAAGCCAGGCGCGTGCCAGGATCGGGTCGCTGGAATTTCAGCGGGTTGGCGTGCCGCTGCGTAACTCGGGGTGCGTACCGGGCTACACGACTGGTTGAACCAATTCGCGGCGACGGTGTGGGTGCTCAGCTTGCCGGGGCCAGCAAGGCCACGGCCACCAGCGCCAGACCAGCGCCCAGCCACTGCCGCGGGGTCAGGCGCTCACCGAAGAACGCCACCGCCAGCGCCACCGACACGATCGGGTAGAGCGCGGTGGTGACCGCGACGGTGCTGATCGGGCTCTTGGCCGCCGCCCGATAGTAGAAGGCCATCCCCGCCGTGGCCGCGACGCCGGCGAGCGCGGCATAGGCCACGCCCTTGCCGTCGTAGCGCGGGGTCAGCGACCCGCGCGCCGCGCCGTAGCCGAGCACGCAGATGAACGAGCCCACGTACTGGTAGAGCACGGCGCTGTAGGCGTCGGGCAGATGCCGGGTCGCGAGCTTGGGAAGGAAGGCCCACAGCCCCCAGCAGCCGAGCGCGAGCACTGCGTCCAGCCAGCGCATGGCTCAGCTCGAGAGAGCGATCAGCGGCGCGATCACCAGCGCCACCACGCTCATCAGCTTGATCAAGATGTTGAGAGAAGGGCCCGCGGTGTCTTTGAACGGGTCGCCCACCGTGTCACCCACCACCGCCGCCTTGTGGGCGTCGGACCCCTTGGGGTGAAGGCTACCGTCGCTCATGGTGTAGCCCTCGCCCTCGAAGCTCTTCTTCGCGTTGTCCCAAGCGCCGCCGGCGTTGCTCATGAACAGCGCCAAGAGCACGCCGCTGACGGTGCACCCCGCCAGAAGCCCGCCCAGCGCCTCGGGGCCGAGCAAGAAGCCGCACGCGATGGGGGTGACCACCGCCATGGCGCCGGGCAGCACCATGCGCTTGATCGCGGCCTGGGTGCTGATGTCCACGCAGCGCGCGGTGTCGGGCTTGGCCGTGCCCTCGAGCAGCCCGGGGATCTCGCGGAACTGCCGCCGCACCTCCTGGATCATCTCCATCGCGGCCTCACCCACGGCGCTCATCGCCATGGCGCTGAAGAGGAAGGGCAGCATGCCGCCCACGAACACCCCCGCCATGACCATGGGCCGCGTGAGATCGATGGCGTTGATGTTGGCCTGCTGCGCGAAGGCGGCGAACAGCGCCAGGGCGGTCATGGCCGCCGAGCCGATGGCGAAGCCCTTGCCGATGGCCGCGGTGGTGTTGCCCACGGCGTCGAGCCGATCGGTGCGGCCGCGCACCTCGGGGGGCTGGTGGCTCATCTCGGCGATGCCGCCGGCGTTGTCGGCGATGGGGCCGTAGGCGTCCACGGCCAGCTGAATGCCGGTGGTGCTGAGCATGCCCAGCGCGGCGATGGCGACACCGTACACGCCCGCGACGTGGGCCGAGCCCAGCACACCCCCTGCGATGCACACGATGGGCAGCGCCGTGGAGCGCATGCCGACGCCCAGCCCGGCGATGATGTTGGTGGCGTGGCCGGTCTTGCTCTGCTCGGCCACGCTGTTCACCGGGCCCTTGCCCAGCGAGCAGTAATAGCTGGTGATGATCCCGACGGCGACGCCGGTGCCGAGCCCGATCACGGTGGCGAGCCCCACGTCGCTCCAGGTCACCAGCTTGCCGCCGAGCTCGGTGCCGCCCGCGGGCCAGAGTTGCTTCGAGAGCGCAAAGGTCGCGACGGCCATCACCGCGGCCGCGCCGAACGACCCGGTGTCGAGGGCAACCTGGGGATTGCCGCCCTCTTTGGTGCGCACCACGAAGGTGCCCAAGATCGAGCACACGATGCCGGCCGCCGAGACCACCAGCGGCAAGAGCACCGGCCCGTACTGTCCGGACTCGATGCTGGCGGCGCCCGCACCCAGCACCATGGCGCCGACGATAGCGCCCACGTACGACTCGAAGAGATCGGCGCCCATGCCGGCCACGTCGCCCACGTTGTCGCCCACGTTGTCGGCGATCACCGCCGGGTTGCGCGGATCGTCTTCCGGCAGGCCGCTCTCGATCTTGCCGACCAGATCGGCCCCCACGTCCGCCGCCTTGGTGTAGATGCCGCCGCCCACCCGGGCGAAGAGCGCAATGCTGGAAGCGCCCATCGAGAACCCAGTGAGGGCGTTGATGGCGGTCATCAGGTGACTCGCGCCCGGGAAGAGGTACTGCGAGAACACGATGAACAGCGACCCGAGGCCGAGCAGCGCCAGGCCGACCACCGTCATGCCCATGACGCTGCCGCCGCTGAACGCGACCGCCAGGGCCGCAGCCAGCCCGCTGCGCGCCGCGGCGGTGGTGCGCACGTTGGCCGCCGTGGCCACGCGCATCCCCAGATACCCAGAGAGCGCCGAGGCCGTGGCGCCCACCACGAAGGCCAGGGCCACCAGCGGGGTCTGCCCGAGCTTGCTCTGCGAGTTGACCACCGCCAGAAGGCCCGCCACCGCCAGCACGAACACCGCCAGCACCTTGTATTCGCGCGCCAGGAAAGCCATCGCGCCTTCGCGGATCAGCTGGGCAATCTCCCGCATCTCGGCGGTGCCAGCGTCTTGACGGTTGATCCAGGCGGTCTTCCAAAACGCGAAGATCAGCGCGAGAACCCCTGCGGCGGGGGGTGCGAGGTACAGGGCTTGCACGGTGGCCGGGCTATACCGCAGCTCGGAGGGGGTCGTGCGCCGTTTCGATCGGGTGTAGGGTTGAAGGTTGGCGCCCTCCGTCCGCCGCCGTGACACAGGAGAAACCGAGTGATCCACACCACGCAACACCACTGGTCCCCGGAAACGGGCTGGTCCACTCCCCCAGGGGCCGCTGGGGCACAGCTGGCCCTGGTCTTCGGCGCCCGCGAGGCACTTTCACCGGACGGGCCGCTGGCCCAGCTCGGCGCAGCCCTGCCGGGCACCGAGCTGGTGGGTTGCTCGACGGCCGGCGAGATCCACGGAACGCACGTGACCGACGGCGGGGTCGTGGTCACCACGCTGCGCTTCGAGCACTCGTCGCTCGCAGTGGTCGCCGAGCCCGCGCGGTCGGGTGAGGACAGCCGCGAGCTGGGGCTGCGCTTGGCCGCGAAGCTCGATCCCGGCGGGCTC
>JABWBV010000554.1 GCA_013359445.1 Anaerolineales bacterium
GCCCTCCCCGAACTTGGCGTTACCCGCATCTCCGAAGTCGATCAGATGGTCCAGATCTTCATCCCCGCGGGAGATTTCATCATGGGGTCCGACGACGTGGAAGCGCAGATCATCGAAGGCAATGGCCGAGCGTATCCTGAAATTCCCGTGTTCACCTACTATTTGGACGGATATTGGATCGACAAATATGAAGTCACCAACCAACAATATGCTTTATGCGTGGCCGCCGGGGTTTGCGATCCGCCCTACCTCAACAAATCCGAAACCCGCCCTAGTTACTACGATAACCCCGAATACGCCAACTACCCCGTCATCTACGTCAACTGGTACATGTCAAAAACCTACTGCGAATGGACCGGACGCCGCTTGCTCACCGAACCAGAATGGGAAAAAGCCTCCCGCGGCACCGATGGACGTAAATACCCCTGGGGCAATGACAAACCCACCGGCGAATTTGCCAACTTCTGCGATGTGAACTGTCCCCGCACGATTGCCAACCCCAACTTCGACGACGGGTACGCGGACACCGCTCCCGTAGGCAGTTACCCTGCGGGCGCCAGTCCTTACGGCGTCATGGACATGTCCGGGAATGTCTGGGAATGGACAAGCACGATCATTGATCCTTACCCATACGACCCCGACGATGGCCGCGAAGACCCCGATAAATGGGCCGAACGCGTCTGGCGCGGCGGTCCGTGGAGCAACGGCTACTGGTGGATCCGCTCCTCCGTGCGCTATCGCTCCATTCCGAGTTATTGGTATGTGAACTTAGGCTTTCGGTGTGGGGAGTCAGAATAAACCCCTCCAAATGCTCACCCCAACGGCGTTCCCCCCGGAACGCCGTTTTCTTTTCCCCCTCATCCCCTCAACCTCGGTTAAAATGGGCCAGTTAAAACAGCACAACAGCAAATCAGCAAGCTAGTAGTCCGTCAAACCTGAAAATTCAGTTTGTAGTGACGACTTTAGTCGTGATTTTGAGCGGTTGAAACCGCTACTACGAACCTGAAAATGATTTTTGACAGCCTACTAGCAAGTCAGCAAACTAACAAACCAACAAACCAACCCTCCCCAAAGGACTCCCCCCTTGACCCTCCTCACCAAAATCAAAACCTACCCCAAACTCGGCCTCGTCCTCCTGGCCTACATCGCCTTCATCGCCCTCGGCATGCCGGATGGCCTCCTCGGCGTCGCCTGGCCCTCGATTCGGGCGGGTTTTTCCATCCCCCTCGATGCGCTGGGCATGTTACTCACCGCCTCCGTCGCCGGATATCTCACCTCCAGCACTTTGAGCGGCCCGCTCATGTCCCGCTTTGGGGTGGGCAGTGTGCTGGCGGCAAGCTGTGCGCTGACCGGAATCGGGCTGATTGGTTACACCTTGGTCCCAGTTTGGTGGATGATGGTGTTGTTGGGTGTGCTGGCCGGACTGGGCGCGGGGGCGATTGACGCAGGCCTCAACACCTACGTCGCCGCGCATTTTGGCGAAGGGCTGATGCAATGGCTCCATGCGAGTTACGGCATCGGCGTCACGCTTGGCCCGATCATTATGACTGTGGCCCTCACAACCTTTGAGTCCTGGCGCGTGGGTTACCAGGCGGCGGGCGTATTCCAAATTTTGCTGGCGGGGGCTTTTATGCTCTCGCTCCCCATGTGGAATCAAAAAGATCAACCCGCCGACGACGCCCCCAAACGCCTCACCGATTACAAAACTCCGATGTCCGAAACCCTCCGCCAACCCAAAGTGTGGGGGAGTGTCCTGCTCTTCCTTTTATATACCGGTGCGGAAGCGGGCGTAGGCATGTGGGCCTACTCCCTGCTGACGGAATCGCGCGGCATTGACCCGAAAATGGCAGGCTTTTTTGCGGGCAGTTATTGGGCCACGTTCACGCTTGGGAGGATTGTCGCGGGGCTGTATGCCAAACGCGCGGGCGTCAATCTGCTCGTGATGGGGGGCCTCGCGGGGGCGTGGGTCGGCTCCGTTTTGCTATGGTGGAATCCCGCCGCGTGGGTCAATCTCCTTGCCGTGGCCCTGATCGGGTTCGCCGTCGCCCCCATTTTCCCCGCCCTGACCTCAGGCACGAGCGCCCGCGTCGGCGCGCACTTCGCCGCGAACACGATTGGGATGCAAATGGCCGCCGCGGGCTTGGGCGTCGCCGCTGGCCCCGGTCTGATCGGCGTCATCGCGCGGCAGACTTCGCTGGAAATGGTGCCAGTGTGTTTGTTTGTGTTGTTTACGGTTTTGTTAGCGTTATATGGAGTGGCAAGCGGAAAAAAGGCTTCCGAACCTAATTAACCCTGCCTGTTCAAAACTCGTTATAATTTGACCACCCGAAACCTCATTCGATAGGAGCAAAAATGTTTCAGTGGATTACATTTGACCCCAAAATCCTTAACGGAAAACCCCACATTCGCGGGACACGCCTCAGCGTCGAATTCATCATGGAACTGTTTGCAAGTGGTGGCTCGCGGGATGACATTCATCAAACTTACCCGCAACTTACTCTGGAGGCCCTTGACGAAGCCCTTCGTTATGCCGCAAAAGCGGTGAAAAATGAAATCTTGCTTACTGCTGAAGTGGTATGAAGCCGCTGGATTTTCCGCTCCTTGCGGATGAAAACATTCACCCGGAAGTGATTGTTTATTTACGTGAGAGTGGATATGACATTGTCTCTGTTTCAGAACGGGGACTTTCTGGACAAAGCGACGATGCGATTTTAAACATAGCTTTTCAAGATCGTAGAATTATCCTGACCCATGACAGTGACTTCGGGCGGTTAGCCATCCTTCAAGATTTACCCTTTGTCGGCATCATTTACCTTCGCCCCGGACATATTCAGGCCTCTTTCACCATCAAAACCATAGAAGTTATTCAAAAGCAAGCTCTTTCTGTACAAGAGAAATTCATTCTCGTTGCCGAAAGAACCGGAAATTCGGTTAAAATTCGCCTTCGCCAGCGTTGAATCATACGTAATTTCAACTACCAATCACTTATCACTTATCACTTTTCACTCATTACCATGCCCCTCAACTTCCAATCCATCCTCCTCTCCCTCCAACACTTCTGGGCCGAAAAAGGCTGTATCATCTGGCAACCCTACTACTCCCAGGTCGGCGCAGGCACCATGAACCCTGCCACCGCCCTTCGCGTCCTCGGCCCCGAACCCTGGAACGTCGGATACGTCGAACCCTCCGTCCGCCCCGACGACGGGCGTTACGGCGACAACCCCAACCGCTTCCAAATGCACTACCAGTTCCAGGTCATCCTCAAACCCGATCCTGGCAACCCCCAAGAACTCTACCTCCAATCCCTCGAATCCATCGGCATCAACCCCCGCGAACACGACATCCGCTTCGTGGAAGACAACTGGGAATCTCCCGCCCTCGGTGCGTGGGGACTCGGTTGGGAAGTGTGGCTGGACGGGCAGGAAATCACCCAGTTCACGTACTTCCAGCAGGCCGGGGGGCAAAACCTCGATCCCGTCTCCGTTGAAATCACCTACGGCCTCGACCGTATTCTCATTGCCCTCCAACACGCCAACGCCATCTGGGACACCCCCTGGAGCGACGAAATCACGTATGGGGAAGTCCGCCGAGTCGAAGAACGCGAACACAGCACCTACTATTTTGAAGTCGCCGATGTCGAACGCCAGCACGAACTCTACAGACTCTACGAAGAAGAAGCCAACAGCGCCCTCGCGCGGGGTCTCGTAGTCCCGGCGTATGACTACCTCCTCAAGTGTTCCCACACCTTCAACGTCCTCGACACCCGCGGTGCAGTCGGCGTCACCGAACGGCAAGCCCTCTTTGGCCGGATGCGCGCCCTCGCCCGGAACATTTCTGAAGCGTATGTCAAACAGCGGGAGGAGATGGGGTTTCCGTGGCTCCGCAGTGAAAAGGAGAAAAGGAGAGAAGGAGAAAAGGAGCATGACAACTTATCACCCCGTCACCTTATCTCCCCATCACCTTTTCCCCTTTTCTCCCCCGCTCCCCTGCTCCTCGAAATCGGCACCGAAGAACTCCCCCCCGCGGATCTCGACGACGCCATCGCGCAACTGCGCGAACGTGTCCCCGCACTCCTCGACGAACTGCGCCTCGAACACAGTGATGTGCAAATCTTCAGCACCCCGCGCCGCTTGGTGGCGTACTGCGAACGGGTCGCGCCCACCCAGCCCGACCGGGAAGTGGAATTCCGTGGTCCGCCCGCCGACCGGGCATTTGACGCGAACGGGAATCCCACCCCCGCGGGGATGGGCTTCGCCAAATCGCGCGGGGTAGACCCCTCTGCCCTGCAAATCCGCGAAGTCGCCGGGGGACGGTACGCGGTCGCGGTCGTCTCCGAAAAAGGCCGCCCCTCCGTTGAAGTGCTGACCGAAACCCTCGCGGGCCTCGTCGCCGCCATCAAGTTCGGCAAAACCATGCGTTGGAACCACACCAACGTCGCCTTTTCCCGCCCGGTGCGCTGGCTGTTGGCCCTGCACGGGGAATCACCGCTCCCGTTTGCGTATGCGGGCCTGCGCGCGGGTAACCACACCCGCAGTCTCCGCTTCCGCGACCCCGAAACGGTCGAAATCCCCACCCCTGCCGATTATTTCACCACCCTCGAAGCCCAAGGAATCATCCTCGACGTGGAAAAGCGCAAACAAACCATCCGCGCCCAGGTCACCGCCCTCGCCACCGAAATCGGCGGCACCATCCCCGACGACCCCG
>JABWBV010000555.1 GCA_013359445.1 Anaerolineales bacterium
CGTCCGGCCATCGTAATATTAAAACATTGGTTGCAATAACCAATGTTTGTTTTTAAGGCGTGCAAAGCATCAGCCAACTCTTGGGACAACTCTTGTGATGAACGCAGTAAATAAAACGTAAGCCGGGAAGCGGATTTCGGACCGATTCCCGGCAAACGAGCAAAGGCATTGATTAAGTTTTGTACAGGTTCAGGCAATAACATGGAGAGTTACAACCCCAGGCCTAATCCCCCCAACCCACTGGTTAAGGGACTCAGACGCTGGTCTGCCATTTCGCGTGATTTTTCCAGGGCATTGTTGAACGCGGTTATGATCATATCTTGCAGTAATTCGACATCTCCGTCTTGTAATATTGCGGGATCTATTTTGACATCCTGACAACGTTGATCGCCAGTAATGGTTACCTGAACAGCGCCGCCCCCAGCCGTCCCTGTAATTTTTTCCGTTGCCAGTTTATTTTGCTCTGATAAAAGCTGTTCCTGGAGCTGTTGAAGCTGTTGCATCATTCCCATTTGTCCTCCCCCAGATAATCCTCCCCCCATCGCTTTTGGGCGATTGGGTAATTTTCGTTTTGCCATTGGTTACTCCTTTTATTGGGTTTTCGACGCATGATCTCGCGCCGGAATTTCACGACTATCTACAATTTTACCGCCTAAACGGACTGCGGCGGCGACCATTCCAGTTTCATCTACTTCAGGGGGTAGGCTAAAATTGTCCGTTGCGATCACACATTGGATGAGCAAGGGCACGCCAAACACCTGTTCGAGGCCTTTTTGAGCGGCAAGAAGACGATCTGTATCTTCCATTTTGGACTTAAGCACTTCGTTTGTGAAGCCTAAATATAATCGGTTTCCTCGTAAATCTAACAAGTTGCAGGTATTGAGAAGCCCTTCGGCTGAGCCATTAAGTTTGCGGACGGCATCGCGTACGAGGACCCACTTCTTCTGAATTAGTTTGATGGTGAGGCCATCGCCTGATGGAGAAGAGGGTTCAGAGGTGGCGGGGAGAGGTTCGGGCGGGGCAACTCGTTGAGGGTGAGGTGGGAGAGAAGCGCGTGTAGGAGGGGGTTCGGCGCGGGCGGGGGAAGGGATGGAGACAGATTCCATCATGGGGGTTTCGATTGATTCAGCGAAGGCGAGTTCGAGGGGGAGGCCAGGTTGCCAGTTGATACGCCCTTCGACAGCGGCGGTATTGAACACGCGGATGATGCGGAGGATTTCGGAAACGGAGAATGACCGGGATTGTTCGGCCATGCGTTTGCGCGTGTCTTGGGGGACATCGACGTGATCGGCATTGCCCATTTGGACGAGCATGAGCTGACGCAGGTAATCGACGATTTGGCGAGCAAATTGACGGGGGTCGGCGCCCGTATCGAGGGCGTGTTGGATGTGTCCCAGGCCGGTGGCGCTATCTTGCTGAATGAGGGCGTCCACGATCTCAAGAACGATCTGATTGGTGGCGGTGCCTAGGACATCTTGGGCAAAGGCCAGGGTTATTCGTTGTCCGCTCGCGGCGAGTTGATCGAGTAAAGATTGGGCGTCACGGAGACTGCCAGTGGCTTGACGAGCGACTAATAGCAGGGCTTCTTCATCCACTTCCAGTTTTTCGGCCTGGGTGATGGTTTTGAGGTTGGTCACGATGTCGTGTACGGGGACGCGGCGAAATTCGTGCCGTTGACAGCGAGAGGCGACAGTGGCCGGGATTTTGTGGATTTCGGTTGTGGCGAGGATGAAGATGGCGTGTGGGGGTGGTTCTTCGAGGGTTTTGAGTAAGGCGTTGAAGGCCGCGGTTGAGAGCATGTGGACTTCGTCGATCAGGTAGATTTTATATTGACCTTGATTGGGGGCGAAGTTGATTTTGTCGCGTAGATCGCGGACATCTTCCACACTGGTGTTGGAGGCGGCGTCAATTTCGATGAGGTCTAAAAACCGGCCTTGATTGACAGCGCGACAGTATTCGCATTCATCGCAGGGGCGCGCGCCCCGGTCGGGTTCGAGGCAGTTAACAGCTTTTGCCAGGAGGCGGGCGGTGGTGGTTTTTCCTGTCCCGCGCGGGCCGGCGAAGAGGTAGGCGTGGGCAACTCGATCCGCGGTAATGGCGTTCCGCAGGGTTTGGATGATGTGTTCTTGCCCGATGACTTGTGCCCACTTGCGGGGTCTCCATTTGCGATAAAGTGATTGAGACATAGGGGTAGTTTATCACAGGGAACCGCAAGGCGTAAGCGGTAATCGGTGAGCGGAGGCGGATTTAGCCGCGAGGGAATTTTGAAAACGCGGGAGGCGGTTTTCTAAATTAAACGGTGGGGTTATGTAAGGCGTTGTTTATGGGACGGTAAAAGTTGCCTGGATTACCCCTTGCGGATCGAGCAGTGAAACGGTTTCGCCAGCGGCCCAAACGGCTTCACTTAGCCCCCAAAATAGTTCGACGACATTGTTTGTCCCGGCTTTGGTGTACACGGTGACGGCACCATCTTTGAACAATGTGAGTTCGGGGAAAACATACAAATTGCCATCTTCATCTTCTAGCCGCCAATCTCGAAGGGCTAAAGGCCCCTCACCATTCAGACGGAGAACAACGCGTTCATCGGAGAGATTGCCGGTGGCGATGACAGTGACAATTTCGACCTGGGGATCAAACCCGGGGGGAAGGGGGGTACTGGTGATCAACGCGCCAGGCGTGGGGGGGGCAAGTGTCATGGTGGGTTCGGCTGACTCTGGTGTAGCCTGGGTTTGCTCGGCGGGGATGGGGATGAAGACGATATCGCCCACATCCAAAACATCCGGGTTTTCCAGATCATTGACGGCAATGATCTCATCTATGGTTACACCAAAGGCATCGGCAATTGCGCCCAAAGTGTCACCCGATTGGACCTCGTAGGTTTCTAACCCTTCTCTACCTGGGGCCACGGTCGCAACGGGAGTTTCCGACGGAAGGGGGAGGGCATTTGTCGATTGCAAGGGGGTGTCCCCCGGGGTGCCAGCTTCCACGGGAATGGTCGCGGTCATTTCTAGTTGTGCGACCGGGATGGGCGTTAAGCCTTGTGGGGGATTAAACCTTTCCCACAAAAACAAGACCGTTAATATCGTGCAAGCCGATACGGCAACATTGATGAGGAGGTAGTAGATTAACCGTTTCCAGCGTTCCATCTTGGTTTAATGATAGCACACTCTCTGGACTTCCGCTTTTAAAAAGTAAGCACACTTTTTTCGGGGAATTCTCCAAATATATCTGAACGGTTACCTTTTTTGTAACATATTGTGTTCGGCGAGCATCCAGAAAGTAATTCCCTGCGCGTATCGTTTCTTTCATCCTATATGAATTGAGGTGAAATTAAACTAAAATAGGAATGACTTAGCCAGAAATTAGCCCCGAAAAAAGGGTGAAAGGGGGCTGTCCGGCCCCCTTTCACCCTTTTTTCGGAAGTTTCTGTTCTCAGCCGGAGCAGTGGAGCGATTGTCAAATGGCTTCTTCGTGGACGTATATCCGCGAAGCGAGAGCCTCCATCAGGAATGGGTAAACAGGTGAATCATGCAAACTTTAATCGTCTCTTCTAGCCCAACGCCGACGGGGGTTGGAGAAAAGATTCTGGAGGGGAAACATCCGCGGATTGACTATCTGGAACTGGCTCGTCAGATGCACCCGGGATGAGCCAGGGAAGCTCATTTTTGGACGGGAGAAACCGCGGCGCGGCCAGAGCGCATAGGGGTAGTATACTCCGAAAAGGCAAGCACACAAGCCGGAGAAAGCAGTGGCGCGTGCATTTTTCGCCGCCCGCGGTGCACCATGGTTGCCGGACGTTTTGATTTAAAGACTGGCGGCCTCGCAAGAGGACCCCGATGAGAAAGCTAATGCCTCCCACGTCCGGGCTTGCCCATTTCATTTTTCAGGAGTCCCCCCATGAGCAAGCGCAGCAAACGTACCCCCGGGCTGGAAACGGCCCACCCCTTCGCCGGGTTACACCCGGTTAATCCCCACGCCGCGGGCGTGGATATCGGGGCGACGGAAATCGTCGCCTGTGTCCCCGGGGACGCCGCTACCCCGCAGGGGCTGGGCACCCAACTCGTCCGCGCCTTTGGCACGTACACCATCGACCTCCACGCCCTCGGCCAGTGGTTCCGCGCGCAGGGCATCACAACCGTGGCGATGGAAAGCACCGGCGTGTATTGGATTCCGCTTTTTGAAATGTTGGAAGCGCAGGGGTTGACCTGCCTGTTGATCAGTGCCCGCGCCTTGCGCCGCGTCCCTGGCAAAAAGAGCGACATCACCGACGCGCAATGGATTCAGACGTTGCACCAATATGGCTTGCTGGCTGGGTCCTTTCGCCCGGACGGGGAACTGGTCGCGCTCCGCACCCTGCTCCGCCACCGCGCCCAACTGCTCGAACACCGCGCCCCGCACATTCTGCACATGCAAAAAGCCTTGTTGCAGATGAACGTCCAACTCTCGCAAGCCTTGAGCGATGTCACCGGCGTCACCGGGCTGGCGATCCTCCGGGCCATCGTCGCGGGCGAACGGGAGCCGCAGACCCTCGCCGCCTATCGGGACCCTGGGTGCAAAAAAAGTGCGGAAGAGATCGGGCACGCCTTGACCGGGACATGGCGCGCCGAACATCTCTTTGTCCTCCAGCAATCGCTGGAACTCTACGCCTTCTACACCCAACAACTCGCCGCCTGTGATGCGGAAATTGAACGCACGTATGGCGTG
>JABWBV010000556.1 GCA_013359445.1 Anaerolineales bacterium
TGGGTTTCTAAGCTACTTAATGGTTGGTTGGGCATGGTTTGCCTCCTCAGGAGTTTGGCTAACCATTATCTCAGCTTTTTTTACATGCGATTGCCCTAGTTGGGACGGGGTAGATGGAGTGGTTGGAATAATTCCAAGTAAAATTCCTAATCCAAAAAGAATAAAAACACTTCCAATTCCACCAACCCATTTTTGGCTTTCCGGTTTTAGTTTTAAAGACGAATCCTTAAAACTGATTTGCTCTGCAAGGGCCAAAAGAAGAAATATAGCTCCAATAATGATCAGAAAAATGGGTGTAGGTGTAGAAGAAAAGATATCCATGATTGCCTCGCTAAATTGAATTTGGTAGGCTAATTATTATACACAATGGTGAATATATTCCCTTTCTGACTTTGCATTAGAATTATCCTCATCCGCGTTCATCCGTTCTCGTCAGCGTTCCATTCCCCTGTCTACCTGTTTCCCTGTATACTTTCCCCCATGGACTCCCTCACCGGCTCCGTCGAGCGCATCACCTACTACAACCCTGAAAACGGCTACAGCGTCGTGCGGCTCAAACCCGACCGCCGCCGCGCCGCGTTCCCCGCGCACGGCGTGGATCGGGAAGGCCTCATCACCCTCGTCGGCAACCTCCCCGAGCTCACCCCCGGCGAATACGTCAAACTCCAGGGCACCTACACCAACCACCCCAAACACGGCTACCAGTTCCAGGTCGAAATCTGCGAACAGGCCCTCCCCGCCACCGTGGACGCCATCCGGCGCTACCTCGGCTCCGGCCTCGTCAAAGGCATCGGCCCCAAATTCGCCGACCGCATCGTCTCCGCCTTTGGCACCGACACCCTCGACATCATCGAAAACAACCCCGCCCGCCTGCGCGAAGTCCCCGACATCGGCCCCAAACGCACCGCCCAAATTCAAGCCGCGTGGGTCGAGCAAAAACAAATCAAAGACATCATGCTCTTCCTGCACGGGCACGGCGTCAGCACCAACCTCGCCATCAAAATCTACAAAACCTACGCCGCCGAAGCCCTGCAAATCGTCCAAACCGACCCCTACCGCCTCGCCCGTGACATCTTCGGCGTGGGGTTCAAAACCGCCGACAAAATCGCCCAGGCCCTCGGCCTCACGCCCGAACACCCCTCCCGTCTCGAAGCGGGCGTCGTCTACACCCTCAACGAGATGACCAACGACGGCCACACCTACACCCCTCAACCTGACCTGATCGAAAAAGCCGCCGAACTCCTCGCCGTGGACCCGACCCTCCTCCCCGCCGCCCTCGACCGCCTCGCGAAAGACGACCGCATCCACGCGGAAGTCCTCCCCGACCCCCACCCTCGCGGCGTCGCCGAATCCCAAGCCCTCTACGAAACCCAGTCAACAGTTAGCAGTCAGCAGTCAGCAGTCAGCAATCAACAATCAGCAATCTCAAATCAACAATCTCTCAATCCTGCAATCTATTTGACTCCCCTCTACTACGGCGAAATCGGCGTCGCCCGTCGCCTCACCGCCCTCGCCAAAGCCATCCCCTCCCGCCTGAGTGACATCCCCCCCGCCTTCCTCCACTACCCCGCCGAACTCTCCCCCGAACAAAAACAAGCCATCCAAACCGCCCTCACCCACCCCGTCTCCGTCCTCACTGGCGGCCCCGGAACGGGGAAGACAACCTGCCTTAAAGCCCTCATTTCGATTGTCCAATCCCATAACAAACGCTTCGCCCTCGCCTCCCCCACCGGGCGCGCCGCCAAACGCCTCTCCGAAGCCACCGGCCACCCCGCCGCCACCATCCACCGGATGCTCGACTACTCCCCCACGCGTGGCTTCACCCAAAACGAAGAAAACCCGCTCCCCATTGACCTCCTCGTCGTAGACGAAGCGAGTATGCTCGACCTCATCCTCGCCAACAGCCTGCTCAAAGCCCTCGAAAACGGCACGCACCTCCTTCTCGTGGGCGATGTCGATCAACTCCCCTCTGTCGGCGCGGGGGACGTGTTGCGGGACGTGATCGCCAGCGGCGTGGCCCCCGTCACTCGCCTGAGCACCATCTTCCGTCAGGCCGCGGAGTCGTACATCATTTCCAACGCGCACCGCATCAATCAAGGGCAGTTTCCAGAGTTTCCTCCATCGGGTGAAAAGGCGCAGGAGCGAAAAGGTGACTTTTTCCTTTTCCCCGCCGAAGAAGCCGAAGCCGCCGCCGATTGGACGATCAACGTCGTCACCGAACGCATTCCGAGCAAATTTGGATTAGACCCCATGCGGGACATTCAAGTCCTCGCCCCGATGCATCGCGGCCCCGCGGGGGTGCGCACCCTCAACGACCGATTACAAGCCACGCTCAATCCCCCCGGCCCGCTCAAACCGGAAAAAGCCTTATTCGGGCAAATTTTCCGCGTCGGCGACAAGATCATGCAAACGCAAAATGATTACGACAAAGAAGTGTTCAACGGCGATATCGGGCAGGTGACGGGGATAGACATCATTGATCACACCCTGACGATCAATTTCGAAGGGCGCAACATCCCGTTCGATTGGATGGAGTGCGATCAGCTCACGCTGGCGTACTGCGTCTCCGTCCACAAATCGCAGGGGGCGGAATTTCCGTGCGTCGTCCTGACTCTGATTCCCGCTCATTACATGATGCTCCAGCGCAATCTGCTCTATACCGCCATCACACGGGCGAAAAAGTTGTGCGTACTGGTGGGAAGTCGGAAGGCGATCAGCATGGCGGTACGGAACAATCAAGTGGCAGAACGGAACACCGCGCTAGACGTGCGCCTGATCCACGAACGATAGCCCATCCTAAATGTTGAACGAACAACCGCCCGCTTGATCAAGCGGGCGGTTGTTCGTTTAACCCATCCGGGTCTTCATAGGAAGTTTAGTTGGCCGAAAATGCGGCTTTTTCCAATTGTTGTTGTGCGTAAGCATCCATCCAGTTATCCATGGCCTGAAGAAGGTTTTTGTCGGTGACGACAAACTCTTTTTCTGTACCATCCCGGTCGTGGATGTGAAACACGATTTCGTCACGTTGGTCTTCATTGAGCACCAACAAGGTGCAGGCGGTGGGCTTCACTTCTTTGCCCAGGTATTTGTCGGCGAAATCGGAGGTGCAGGCGGCTTCCCAACAGTTACAAACACTTCGATCTAAATAGACTTTCATCGCGACCTCCTTTCGAGAAACCGAAAATGGGGTACAGAGAAGCACCCCAACGTTACTGATACCTTCTAAAATATCCATTCTTAGGCAGGAAATCTAGTATCGCCTGTCCCGATTTTCGCAGACGAATGACCTATTCCAACTGCCCGGTCAGCCCCAAATACGCAAACATGCCGCAGAAAGATAGCAACAGCAAAGACACACACAGGCTATAGGCGATCATCAACGGGCGGAGGTTGAACTCATCCGCCCGTCGCCACCCCGTCAGCAGGACATGCGTCCCATTGAGCGCCATTACCATCCCCAAACACCCTTCCTGGCGGTGGAGCCGGATCCCAATCGTGATTTGCAAAGCCAGCGTGATGAAGAGAAGGGTAAAAAAGGCACACCCGCCCACCACCAACACAACGGTTTGAAGATCGGTAAATTCACTCACTTGATCCGGTAGCCTCCCATTTCGTTATTGAATACCCAGCCAACCACTTCCCCGATAAAAATCTGGTCGAACAGATACACCTCTCGATCCAGCGCCGCCGACCCCTTGCCGCGCACCCGTTGATTTTCCCGGATCATGTGCCGAAAACGATCCTGCCACCCGGTCATATTCTGCGGGCGGAGGTCCACCCAGCCTTTGCGCGCCCACTGATCGACATCCCCTTCCCGAATTTGCACCGTCCCACTCGCCGCCACTTCGGGGATCCGCATGAACGGCCCACGCAAGAGGGTTTGCCCGTCCGGGAGCAGGATCGCCCCGCCCGTGGAGGTGATCAGATCGCGCACGTCCGGGTGATCGAGCAGGTATTGTTGTAGGCTGGCAGAAAGTTCTTCGGGGGGGCGGTTCGCGCGGGAGGTTTTGCCTTTGTTCTCTTTGCGTTCATCGCCGTCCAGTTCCAGCACTTTGGCGAGGGTGCCGTAATTTTCTTTGAGCAGGTATGCTTCCCAGAGCAGTTTGGAGAGTTCGGGCGGGCCTAGTTCGCCGAGGGCCACGCTGGGGATGCCGACCTCCTGTTCGAGTCGGTTAAGGTCTTCAATGGCCTGACCGCGCAGGTAGCCGCCCCGGTATGTCGGCCCCATGATCGAGCTGTCCACTGCTGTGATCACATCTTTGCCGGTGTTGATGCCCTGGATTTCCAATTCCACCGCGCGGGCGATTTCTTCGGGGGTGATCAACTCCATCTGGCGGAGGGAGGTGATCGCTTCCAGTTCGCCCTTTGCAAAAACGCCGTTTTCTCCGGTATCGGCGACAGCCATTTTGAGTTTGTCTTTTTTCTCGAACTGGGATTCGGGCAGGCGGAGGGCGAGTTTTTCGTGCAGGGTTTCGGTTTTGCTGGCGAAAACGTAGGCGGGTTTGCCTCTTCGACGAATGGAGCGGAAGGTGGTATCCACCCACCCGATCAGGGCGGCGGGTTTGATTTCTTTCACGATTGGCCCACCAACGGTCCGCGCCATCAGGAATAAAAGCCCGGTGTGGGCAAAGGCGATGGCGGTTTTGGACATGAGTTTGGCGGAGGGCTTGTCTTCGCCGTG
>JABWBV010000038.1 GCA_013359445.1 Anaerolineales bacterium
ATGAGGGCGTTTTGGAGGGTGTTGAGGGTTTCGGTGGAGATGATGACGGGGACAGCGGGCACCGTGGGGGTCGCGGGGGTATCTGGCTGGGGTGTGCGGGTGGCGACGGGGTCGAGATCAAGCGGAGTGGCCGCAGGGGCAGGAGGGGTCAGTTGGCCGGTCACGGGGGTGGGGCGGAAGAGTTCGACCACGGGGGTGGGGGTGGTGCTTCCCAAGACGACACTTGAATCGGCAGAGGCGGCGAGCATAAAGAATGCGCCAAACCCGAAGAAGCAGATGCATAAACAGCAGAGGAGGGTAACGGCGATGATAATGGCAATGGTTGTGATGGTGGTGGTTTCTGATTTCATAAAATTCCAGGAGGGTGGGGAGAACTTGGGTGATTATTCGTTGTACGGTAAGCACGAGGGGAGAGTTGCAAAACCAGGCAGATCAGAAAATTAAGGAAACACAAGGGTACTCAGAGGTTAGCCCGAAAAAAAGGGGGAGCCGTTACACACAAGGGTTATTTTTTGGGGGAGCCCGGCGACGCGTCCTGCGGGCGCGGGCGAATCTCCCCGTGTTGGTGGGGAAATTTGCCTTTTTTGTCGGCGTAAAAGGCGCGGATGATTTCAAAGTCCGCTTCCAGGTCGCCGGAGGGGATGAGCATTTTGCCGATGCCAATACATTTTTTGCCATAATCTAAAGCGCCCAAGGCGATAGGAACTTTCGCCTCCAAGGCGATGTAGTAAAAGCCCGTTTTCCAATATTCACTGCGTTTGCGGGTGCCTTCGGGGGTGATGGCGATGATCAAGTGTTCGCGTTCGGCAAACGTTTTGGCGATCTGGTCCACAAAATTGGTGTGTGCCCGACGGTTGACAGGCACCCCGCCCAACCAGCGCATGATTCCACCCAACGGCCAACGAAAGGCTTCATCTTTGGCAAGAAAATTAAACTTGATACCCGAAGCCAGGGAAAATAAAATGCCCAACGGCAAATCCCAGTTTGAGGTGTGATGTGCGCCAACGAGGATATATTTCTTCTCAGGTGGATAGAGGGTATCGACGCGCCAGCCAATCAGGTTAAAAACCGCTTTTGCAAACGTTTGAGGAATCGAGAAATTAAAAAGCGTAGAAAGTTGAGTTGTCATAGGGCCTCCAAAACATCGGGTTTATACCACCGGGTTATAATTGCCGCTATGCTTTCAGCGACAATTCAAAAAAAGGTTTTCCTACTCTATGGGCTTTTAGGTGCCAGCCAAAGCGCCCTCGGTTTGTATTTTCTAGGGCGCATTCCCTCTGCAGGCTCACTCCTGTTTGGGCTATCGCTGGAACGGTTGATTTTGATGGGCAGTTTAGCCGCTCTCACCGGTCTCTTCATACTCCTAAGCCTGGGAACCTGGCAAAACTGGCCCCTCACAGAACGCCTTCGGCAAGGGTGGCAAACTCAGCTCCAAAAAACCAGTCTGTGGGGAGGGTGGGTGACTGGCAGTGTGCTCCTATTGATCAGTGGGAGTTTCTTTACTTTAATAACCCCAGAAATCACCGAACCGTTCGCGGCGGCGTACTTTTTGCGTCTCCAACCGCTCGCACGCCTCCTGGCGGGCCTGGCCGGGCAAACGCTCCTCGCCCTCCCGCTGTTGCGCGAGGCACAAACCCGCCCACAAATCCCTGCCGAATTTCGCCGCGTGGCCGGGTTATATGGCTTGTTTCTGCTCGCCGCCGGAGCCATCCGGGTTCACCTCCTCCGCGTGGGGCCAGACCCAGTCGGGTGGAACACGCTCGGCACGCCCCTGCTCGATACGCAAGTGTTGGGCGTCTTTGGGGTGGCGTTGCTCTTGCTCGGCCTCAGCATCCGGCTCGGCCCCCGCACAGGATCCCCCCCCTCGGACTGGAAACTCGACGCGGCGATCTTTACACTCCTCTGGCTGGCCGCCGCGGCGTACTGGTTCACCATCCCGCTGGCCGACAACTGGTACGTCTCTGCGCCTCGCCATCCCGCATTTTCGTTTTACCCCAACTCCGACGGCGTCGTATACGACACCACCGCCCAAAGCCTGCTCGTGGGCAATGGCTACCAATCCTCGCACCTGCCCTTTCCCCGACGCCCCTTATACGACCTGTTCCTGATGGGCCTCTACCTGCTCAAAGGGCAAGATTACGAAGCAGTCGTCACCCTCCAGGCCCTGCTTTTTGGCGTGTTTCCGGCCCTGGTTTATCTGATGACCAAAACTATGCACACCCGTCTGGCCGGGATCATCGCCGGACTGCTGGTCTTGTTACGCGAAGGCAACGCCCTCGCCCTCACCAGCGTCATCACCGTTTCCACGTCCAAAATGGCGATGTCCGATTTTCCCACCGCAATCGGAGTGGTGCTCCTGGCCTGGATCGCTTTTCGATGGTTAAACGCCCCCGAACACCCGCACCGTTTGAACCTGATCCTGACCGCAGGCGGAATCCTGGCCGCGGCGATGCAGATTCGAATTGAAACGGGGGTTTTCATCCCGATCATCTTCGGGTTTGGGCTGTTGCGCCTCCCCCGGCTAAAAATCCGCTACCTCACCAGTCTCCTCGCCTTCGTCGGGTGCATGGCCCTTGTCTTGTCTCCGTGGGTATATCGCAATTGGCAAAAGACCGGCCTTCTTTACCTGGAAGTGCCCGATGCCCGACTCAGTTTCCTGCTCGAACGCCTGCAAAAAACCACCGAAGACGAAGCGCCCCAAGTTCCCACCCCCGAAGGCGGCGCGCCCGAAGGCGGCACCCAACCCGCCGCACCCCGACAAAAAACCCGGCCCTCCGCCCAACCCCTTCAAACAGCCTCCCCCTCCTTTCTCGAAATTTTGACCAACCACACCGTTCACAGCCTGAGCCAGGCCATCCTCATCTTCCCCGACACCTACCGGCTCTTTGACAGCACCATTGGCCTGTTGGGTCACAAAGACGGAGCCAAGTTTTGGACCCAATGCTGTTCCGGGCGAGACTATGTCAAACGCCTGCCCTTTTGGCAGTGGGGCAAATGGAGCGGCGAAATCCCACCGCAGGCGGTGGTGCCGATCTTAGTCAACCTGCTTATTTTGGCGGTGGGCGTCCGGCAGACGTGGAAAAGCGCGCGGTGGTCCGCGCTCCTCCCGTCGGGGATGGCCTTCGCCTATTATTTGGCGAACGGGCTGGCCCGCACCTCCGGCGGACGTTATCTGCTCCCGGTCGAATGGGTGTGGATCAGTTATTACAGTGTGGGGTTGGCGTATCTTGCGGCGGGCATTTTCCGCCTGTTTGGCAAAAACCCGGTCTCGGGCCTCTTTCCGGGCCTCGTTCACACGTCCGCAGACGTGCCCCCCACGCAGACCCCCACCCCCCGCGCGGGTTGGAAAATCCCGCTGGCGATTGGGATGGGCTTTTTTATACTTGGCGTCGCACTTCCTGCCGCCGAAACCCTTTTTCCCCCTCGTTACACCGACGCAAGCCTGCAAACCTGGCTAGGGATGGTCTCACAGGCCGATGAAGCGCAAATCTTTGCCCCGCGGCTGGGAGAATTTTTTAGCCATGGCGGTCAGGTATTGCAAGGGCGGGGGCAATACCTGCGCTACTACGGCCCCGATCAGGGCGAACCTGGTTCGTTTTATCCTGCCGTTTACCCGCGCCCATTCCCGCGCCTGTCGATATTTCTTGTCGGCCCACGAGGTATCGGCGCTTACCTGCCCCTTGCTGGCCGCCCAGACCTCCGCGCCGAAAATGCCGCCGATGTGCTTGTGTTTGGTTGTGAGCAAGTGATCGAAAAAGGGCCTTATTTTGACGCCCTTGCCATGTATTTCCCCGCCACTAACGAACTTTTCCTCCGCACCCCTTTCCCCGAAACCCTCACCTGTCCTCTGCCAGAGCCTTGAGTGAGGACGCGCGGGTCTCGTTTCTGCCCAACATGCCCGCCGCGGTGATCAGCCCAAACATCACCCACATATTGGGCATGGCAAACGAATCCGTCGAAAACCCGACCAGGCAGGCCGCCACGAACCCCAACACCCCCGCCCAGCCCCAAAACTTTTGCTCCTCATCTGTCGCCAGCCATAACCGGACCGCCTCCGCCAATATCACGCCCAAAAAGCCCAAAAACACGGCAAACCCAACCAACCCCGTCTCCGCCAGCACCCGCACGAATAAATTTTTCGGGGTCAGCAACACGACATTTTTTTTCTCCGGGGTAATTAGCTCTAAAATTTCCGGGTAACGATACAGGGGCACATCCGGTAAGGCGTCCTCAAACACCAACGCGTAATTCCCCATCCCCACCCCAAACACCGGATACTGCTCAAAAATATCCAACGCGGCCTCCCAATACACAAACCGCTGACCAAAGGCGATATACGCCCAATAATTTCCCCCGGCCTCTGTCTCTGCCCAAAACCGCCAGATACGAGAAAAATACTTATTTTGCGACCCCAACCCAACCACCGCCACCGCCAGTACGGCCAACACCCCCAACGCCACCAGCCCCCGCTTCCAGCCCCCTCCCTGACGCCGCCTAGCCCGTTCCCCCTGCCACCCCAAAAAACTCAGTCCCAGCAACCCAAACAGAATCACCACGCCCCCGCGCGAGTACGTCAAAATCAAAATCGCTACGCTCCAAAGCAACAAGCCATCTTCCACCTGCATCCCGCGGAACCGCCACGCAAACACACTCTGCCGCCGAAACACTGCCGCCAACACCCAGGGCAACCACAAAATACAAATCTGCTCCGCAAACCAACTTGGTTCGTACGCCATGCCCGACACCCGCCTGCGTTGCAAATTCCGCACCGACACCCAATGCTGGAGTTCGTTCAAAAGATCAAAATACTTTCGCATCACCGGGGTATTGGGCGGGATCACGTAAACTGCCTGCAAGGTCCCCCACGCCAGGGCCAGGACAAACCCCACCAACAACCACCGCAACGTAAACCGCAACATCTCCCGGTCCTCGGGGATCAGCGCTACAAGGGTGTAAAACCCCAGGCCAATTGCCAGGGTCATGCCATTTCGCACCACCCGATCCAGAACCGTCACCTCGCGGAAGGCGGGAATCCCCAACGTCAACGCCAGTCCCCCGCTGATGAGCGCCACCAGCCCAAACACCGCCAACGGGATCAACGCCCGGGGCAGGCGCATTTTTGGCAACCGGGGCAACAACAAAAGCAACAGCCCAAGCAACGGATAAATCGCCAACGGTTGGACCGTGGACTTTCCTCCCAACACCCCCGGCACGAACGGAAAACTCGTCATCGGCAAACTGACCAGAAACATCGCCCACATGGCCTTTGTTACGCCGGGTTGTAACTGGCGCGCCCAGGAGAGCCAGGGTTGGGCCTTCATCGTTGCTTCCCCATTCTCACCAACCAGCTAACGAACACCCCCATCAAACCCACGCCTCCGCCCACCAACGCCAGCAAACCCGGCGACCGCATGGGCCTCGTTTCCACCTCCCCGCCCAATTCCACCACCAAATAAGCGGAAAGCCCCCGCGACGCGCGCAATTCCGTATCCCATGCCACGCGCAACGCGTCCATCCGAGTTTGCAACGCCTGATTTTCCGAGTTCAGCATCTCCTGTTTGGCGGCCAACACCCCCAGCAGTTCGGTGATCCAATCGGTGTAGGCGGTGCGGGGCGCGCCGTCTTCGGGGAACCCGCGCGGGGTGGAAAACTCCAGCGCATACGCCCACAGTGCGGCGCGCGCCTCCGCCGAAACCGGGTCTGTGGCGTCCCACGCGCGGACGGCGATGATGATCGCATCGAGGCGCGTTTGGGCACGGGTCACGTCGGCCAGTTGTCGGGCAAGGAGGTTGGCTTCCAGATCGAGAAGGGAAAACGTTTGGGCGTGGGAGAGGGCGTCGGAAAGGTGCGCGAAGGCGAGCGCCCGCCAATGCGCGGCGACCTGCGCGGCCCGGGCGGGGTCTTGATCCCGCGCGACCAGGGTCCAGCGCCCGGCGTTGCGCCATTCCACGGTAAGCTGTGCCCGTAAGGTTTCCCGATCCCTCGCGTCGTCCAACCCCGCCAGGAGTTCGTCCAGCATGGGGTCGGATAACAGCAGGTCCGTCACTTCTTCAAATTGGGCGTTTTTGTAATCATCCGGGGAGGTGAACAGCGCATCGCTGTTGAAGGCCACGTACAACGGCGCACGGGCCTCGGTCGGGGCGGGGAACACCCAGGCCGATCCCCAGCCAATGGTTCCGCCGAGCAAAATTGCCAGCACGAACCAAACCCATCGCGCGCCCATGTGCGCGACTTCTTCTTGCAACGACCATGTATCTTTCATCGGCTCACTTCCAACGTGTACGATTATCGAACCACAGAATGCCCCCCACCCCGGCTAACAAACACATCCCAAACGCCGAGTTGGCCCAAACAGGCGGCAGTTCCAACGCCATAAACGCCAGACACCCCAACAACAACGCGACTACGTGCATGAACAGCACCGCCCGATTGCGGCTCATCCCAAAAGCCACCAGGCGGTGAAAGGTGTGGTCCATGTTGGCGCGGTAGATGGGTTTGCCGCGCCGTAAACGCGAAAACACGACTAATGTGGTGTCAAAAATCGGAACACCGACCAACAAGATGGGTAAATACCAGGATTGGGTTCGCAGAAAACCTTCGGGATTGTAGGCGATGGCGAGTGAGGCCAGGGAAAACCCGAGCCACTGTGCGCCGGAATCCCCCAGAAAATAGTGTGCGGGGGTGGCGTTGAAAAAATAGGCCCCCAGACATACGCCCACCAACACCGCGCTAAACAGGGAAAGGGTTGGCTGACCGGAATCGTACGTCGCGAGCATAAAAAAGGCCGCGGCCAGCCCGGCCAACCCGGAAGCCAGGCCATCCATACTATCCACAAAGTTGAAGGCGTTGGTGATCCCCACAACCCAAAAGATGGTCAGCCCAATGTTGAGCCAGTTCAAACGGGGATCGAATAATTGAACTTGAATACCCAGGACAATCAAAATGATCGTTCCCAACAATTGGCCCACCAGTTTGAACCGTGCGGAGGCCCCTTTCATGTCATCCCACAAGCCAAACGCAAACACCACCAGCGAAGGCCACATGATCTGCCAGATGGTTGCCTCATGAAGGGATTCTTGCGTGAGCAAAACTGTAAGCGTGGTCAAAAAGATAACGCCCCCCCCCGCAATGGGCACCGCGCCTTGATGTTGTTTGTGAGGGGCACTGCCCGGTTTATCTACAATCCCGGCCCTCGTCATCCACTTGATTAACAGGGGTGAAATGAGCAGAGAAATCGTCCCCGCAAGAAAAATGATACGAAAAGTAAGGAAGGTCATAAAGGAACAAGGTCTCGATACACCGCAAAAGTAGCCGAGTTCACCAACTCGTTGGTGTACTTCTCTAAGACCCGCTGTCGTCCGGCCTGGCCCATCTGCTGGCGCAAAGCCGGGGCCACCACCAGTTTTTCAAGCGCCTCTGCCAACGCGGCGGAGTCATTCGGAGACACCAAAAGCCCATTATACCCGTCCGTCACAAAATCCTCGCATCCGGGAATGCGCGTGGTCACAATCGCACGCCCGCAAGCGGCGGCTTCGAGCAGGGAGGTGGGCACACCTTCGCCGTAGTACGTGGGCAGGGTGACAAGGTGGGCCTGTGCGTAGGCGGCATTCATATCTTCTTGAAAACCCCACCATTCGACCACACCCGCCGCGTGCCATTGTTGCAACGTCTCGACCGGAATGGACGCCGGGTTGCCCGGATCGGGCGCGCCCGCCAACACCACCCGCACCTTTTGACGCGTGTGCAGAAGCCGCGCGGCCTCCACGAGCACACCCACGCCTTTATCCCACAGCATCCGCGCGGCCAGCAAAATGACGGGGACACCTGCCGGTTCCGGTTGGGGATAAAAACGGCCTGGGTCCACCCCCACGCTTTCGATCAGCCGGGTGCGGGCAGGGGAAATCAGGTGGTTGGTCACAAAATAATCTCGGTCAGTCGGATTTTCGAACGTGGCGATCACGTTCGAGGGGGCAAACGCCAACCGATAAATCCCGCTCACGAACGGGCGCAACACCCGCGCGGTCACATCCGTTCCCAAAAAAACGTAACCCCGCCCGGTGATGGAATTGACAATGCCCGGCACCCCCGCTCCCCGTGCGGCCAGCGTACCATACAACGCGGGTTTGATCGTGTGATGGTGAACCAGGTCCGGTTGCTCGGCCTTGTACACCCGCGCGAGGCGGATCAGGGCTTGCAACTCCGAAAATGGATTGAGCGTTTGCCGCCCCACTTCCCACGCGACCCAGCGGAAACCCAACCCCTGCATTTTTTCCACAAACGGGCCGGGCGGGGAAACCATCACAACTTCCACCCCGCGCGCGCGCAGGTACCCCGCCAGGTCGCGACGGAAATTGTAGAGGTACCAATCGGTATTCGCAGAAAGGAGAAGTTTCATTGGAACGTAAAACGGGAAAACGTAGAACGGAAAAACGATTTTACGTTCTACGTTTTACGTTTTGCAGGAGGTTCAGTAATTTTGGCGCGTTCGCTTGGAGGCTATAAAATTGTTCGGTTTTTACGCGCCCCGCGAGGCCCATTTGGGTGCGGAGGGAGGGGGATGTGCGGAGCGTTTGAAGGGCAGTGACCCACTCTTCGGGCGAGGTGGCAAGGAAACCGTTAAGCCCCGGTTCGACGATCTGTTGGTTGACCCCCACCGGACTGGCGACGACGGGCAGACCACAGGCCATGTACTGAATAAGCTTGTAGCCGCACTTGCCGCGCTCGAAAGGTTCGTCCGGCAGGGGCATGATCCCGACGTCAAACTGTTGAATATCGGCGACCTCGGTGGCTTCCGTCCACGGGCGGATTTCGAGGGGGACGCCGGGCAGGGTGACATGCCCCGATCCAACCAGGATCACGCGCGCGGCTCCGTTCGCACAGATTTCGGCGAGGGCGGGCTGGATTTGTTGGAGGTACGGGGCGGTGACGGGGGCACCGATCCAGCCGATGGTGAAGGAGTTAGAGTGGGAGGGGGAAGTGGGAGCGTAGCGGGAGGTGTCTACGACGGAGGGGAGGATTTCGACCTGTTTGGCTCCGGCTTGCTCTGCACGGGCGGCGAGGTAGGCGTTTCCAGCGACCACGAGGGCGGCGTGGCGCATGACCGCGTCAATTTTCCGCCCCAACAGGGCACGGATGAACCGCCGGGGGTGCATATCGTAGCGATGAAAGACGGCGTCGTCGTAGTCCGCTACGAGGGGGGTGCGGAGGAGGGGGGTTTCAAACCCCGCGGGAAGCCAGGGGAGGGCTTCTTTTTCGAGCCAGATCAGGTCAAACTGACGCGCGGCCAGCAGGGCACGGAGGCGAGTCAGGTACGCCCGCGCGAGGAAGCCCGGACTTTGACGTTTGCCCGTGTAGAGGTTTGTGACATATTCATCAGCCAGCAAGGGCGACAGGGTAATTTCGACCCCGTGGGCGCGCAGGTAAGGCAGGTATTGGTAAAAGCGAACCCGGCTGGCTGATCCGAGCGGGCCGTAGCGCGCGAGGAGGAGAACCCTCATCACTACCGCACAGTGAGCGGGAGGAAGTTTTCGTAGACGAAGTTTACGACTTCGACGGTTACGGAAACCGTTTGACTGCCCGCACTTCCACCATTGATGAAAATTTCGCCGGGATACGAGCCTACAGGGCGCGCGCCGACGTTGATCGTAAGGGCTACCACGCCAGTTTCTTGGGAGGCAATTTGCCCGGATGGGGTGGTGACGATGAGTAAATCGGGGGTATTGCTGGTGGCTGACCAGATGAGTGTGCCGCCCCCAATATTTTGAATGGGGATAGAGAGATGGTGGTCGGATTGGTTGAGGCCCGCCAGAAGCGTAAAGGTCGCAGGCGCATCCAACACAGGGGCACCGGTGGTGGTGGTCTGCCAGAGACCACCTTCCCTCGTCATCACCATCAAGGAGTAGGTCGTTTCTACGGCGGGGGAGACGTTGACCGAGCCAGCCGCCGCGCCCAAGAGGGTCCCGCCGCTCTGATCAATGGCCGCTTCGAGGAAAGTCCCCGCCGTGACCACCCAGGAAAGGGTCACAGGGCTATTGCCAGAACTTGTAAACGTTGCGGCGGGAGCCGGTCCCACGGAAAGGGTTTGGGACCCCATCGAAGTGCCCCCGACCGCGAGGGTGAAGGTCCCCGGATTGGTGGTAGAAGTACTTCCGGCGTTCCCGGTCAGTGGGTTTCCGTTGAGGGTGGCCGAGCCGCCACTCCAGGCATAGCCGATATAGGCAGGGACGTTCCCCGCCGGATCGCCATAGGCATGGGTGGGCAAAAGTTGAGAGGGAGCCGCTAAAATGACGCCCAGTTTAGGAGCAGAGTCCAGCGCCACGTTGGGCGTTTGAACTTTATCGGTATCCGGGCCATTGCTTCGCACAATGGTCAAATCATTGAGTTCGGCCACCGTGCGGTTGAATGGGCCAAGCGAGTTGGAGTAAACGCTATTCGAGGTGACGGTGTAAATGTCGTTCTCGTTGTAACGCATGTCGTTATATGTGACTGCGTTATTTGAGTCGCCATCAAAAAGGGTCGTGCCGATGTTGTTGCTCAAAACACAATCGGAAACCGTACCGCTCACCTTGAGATTACGCCCAAAATCCGGGGCGGTATACATGGCCGCGCCCCCCAGCGATTGGTTTGCCGCGATAGAGATGGAATTTTCAGCCAGGATACAATCGGTAAGGTTGAGGGTGGAGCCTTGCCCAAAAACCCCCCCACCCCACCGGGAGGCCGAATTTCCGATCAGAGTCAAATCTTCCGCGTTAAGCAAAGATTGATCCAAAATCGCCATCCCCCCGCCCGACCCGTTGCCCGTCCCGATCACATTGGCCCCCGCAATGATAGAGTCGGAAATCGTCAGGTTGGCTAACCCCGTCATGATTCCACCCCCCACCCCACTGCCGGAAACGCCATTGACTTCATACACATCGGTGTCATAAATCATCACGTTTTCTAAGATCGTCACCGAACGATTATCCGTAAGACTCCCCATTTGTGAAACCCCGTTGACGCCATACATGCGGTTGCTATCCCCCACCAGATAAAGCCCCCCCCCGATCATGCTCACATTGGTCACATCACTGTACCGTCCCTGGATATACGTGTTTTTGATGGTGAGGTGGGCATTGGGGTAGTTCGTTCCCCCGTCACTGGGCGTATCATTGGAGATGGCGGCAATGGCCCCCCCAAATCCCTCCGCGGGATTGTTACTGGTGGTAAAGTTCCCTAGAAAAACGCTATCGTGAATTTCTGTAGTTGCCCGATACAGGTTGACCCCGCCCCCCGTCATGGCGCTATTGGTGATAAAGCGGGAATTGTAAATTTTGCCGAGCATCTGGTTTTCAAAATGAACCGCGCCGGCTTCTGTAGGGGCAGAAAGCGACACGGAGGCATCGCGAGCGGCTTTATTGTTGAGAAAGGTCGAGTTGGCGATCAAAATCGAGGCGTTCGGCGTGCTATACGGGGCCGCCCACGTTCCGATTCCATAGATCGCGCCCCCCACATAGCCTGCCTCGTTCCCCTCAAAGCGGGAATTCGCCACGCGCAGGTCCGAATCCCCCACATGAATCCCCCCCCCGGCAGATACGTTGAGGTGATTGGGGTAATTGACCCGATTGTTCAGAAAGTAAGAATTGTAGACATACGCAGTCGCATTGGTTTCTACCGCCACCCCCCCTCCAAAATTTCGGGCACGATTTCCTGAAAACGTGGTGTTGAAGAAAAAGCCAATTGAATCAATCGCCACGAGAATCGCCCCGCCCCCTGTGGAGGGTTGGTTGCCCTGGTTATTTTGAAAGACGCAATCCACAAAAGTTGCTTCACCCCGGTGGATGGTAATCCCGCCCGCAGTCCCTTCAGTTGTCGAATAGCCGTTGACAAAATTCAACCCCTTAAAAACCACCGCCCCCCCCTGTGCGACAGAGGAGTTCATAATCCGAAACAGTTCGCGCGCGCCGCCTCCGTCCAAACTGACGGTGCCTACCGTAGCCGCCTGAATGGTAAAACTCTTCCCCAGGTTCGAGATCGACCACCCCGTCGTGGGCGAGGCATACGTCCCCGCGGCCAGTTCGATGATCCCCCCATCCGGGACCTGACTGATCGCGGATTGTAAGTTGGACACCTCGCCGGGGACATGAATGACGGTTGGCGTTCCGCCGAGCGCAAGGGCGCGCGGTGGGGTAGAAATTCCAACCCCGCACAACAAGCATAAACTCACCACGAAAAACCAACGTTTTAGAAAAAAGGGGAACCGGGTCATTTTGAACTCCTATGGGGGATTTGGGGTGGAAACTTCATCCCATCTACAAGATGGAATCTTCTACACCTGCGTATATTTATTCAAACCATTGCAATGCACCGACCAACTTCAAGCGTGCATGAGCATTGTGTATCGCTGTCACAAAAGGTTTTTGCCCGAAAAGGGCATCAATCCAACCTTTTAGATAAAAATAATCCAAGACCCGCAAATACAGCCGATCCAGGTGGGGGTGCGTATCCCATTCATAATCACTCGCCAATTGAAGCGCCTGATTTTCCAGCGCCAAATGCGAATCCCCTACCCCCACCCGCAACACACTGCGGAGCGTATATCCCATCACCTTACGAATTGGCCCCCGCAAAGCAAACTCCAGTTCAGGATGTTTGCGGACCAACACATACCCCATCAAGCCAACATGATATTGCCGCATCGCAAAAGTCCAAATCGTATGATAGTGATAATGGTTGCCAATGGGGGACGCCAGATATTTGATTCGCATCCCCAATTGGCGCCATAAGCGATATGACAACTCCGAATCTTCAAACGCCGCGCGAGAAAAGTCGGTATCAAACCAGTGATCCACCCCGCGCATCAGGGCCATTTTGACCGAGATGTTGGCCGTGTAAAAATGAAAGGAACTATATTCCTGTCCATTTTTCAAATAATGATACCCAAATTGCTGTGCCCCTATCCCATCAATATGTTTCATCAACGTGTTGCAAGGCATGTCTTCCGGCCAGCGCACGTTGCCCAGAATTGCGATTTTGGGATCGGGGTAATATTGGTGGGCTTCAAGATGACGGCGCACAAAATCCGGCTCGGGCAAAATATCATCACCAACGATGACCACAAGTGGGGAAGTGACCATGCCGAGTGCCCGGTTCCGCGCGGCGGCAGGCCCCTGATTGTGGGGTTGGCGTTCAGCAATGAGCCGATAACGCGTGGGGCGGTATTGTGTCAGGAGACTGAACGTATCATCGGTGGAGGCATCATCAATGGCGATCAGTTCAAAGGGGTGGGGAATATCCTGCTGGTCGTAGGCTTCCAACACCCGGCGGAGATCATGCACCCGGTTGTAACATGGCATTATGACGCTGATAGCGGGGGAATCTGGGTTCATCGTTTCAGTTTGCGGAGCCAACGCCGGAGGCTTGGCTGGTCTTCGGTGCGTGGGGCACTTTCGCTGGTGAGGGTAGCGATCCATTCCAGATATTGCAGACGGTGAGGGTTGTCCGATTCCAGCAGGGCTTCGGCCAGGGTGGGGTTTTCGGATAGGCGTTGCAGGAGGAGGAGGGTGAGAATCCGATCACAGCCGAAGGTGTACAGCGAGTGGTAGAGGTGCCCCCACAGAGCCGGATTGGACGTTTCGTCATATGACGTGTCATCCTTTGGCGGGCGCGTAAGATGCGGGGGCAGGTGAACGGCCAAAATCCAGCAGATTTCAAAGATCATCGCCACCTGATTTTGCCGGATGGTGTTTGTGGGGTGGACGCGATATTGCATGAGCGGTTCCGGGTGCAGGTGAAGATGCGCCTGCGCGGCCACGCGGAGGGCAAAATCCCAATCGTGAACAAACCGCAACCCGCGAAAAGCCCCCACGCGGGCAAACCACCCCCGCGTGAACACGTAATTCGACGTGGTGGATAAATAATTTTCGGTCAGTAAGGCCAGGCGCAAATCGCTTCCCGCACGAAAGCTCTGGGCTGGGTATTCCAATGGCCAGGGCGACATGTTTCTGTAGCCTTCTTTGAGGCCCAAACTTTTGCCGTGTTGGTCAATCACTTCGAGATACGAGGCCGCGAGGCCAATGTCGGGGTTGGCTTCGAGGGGGGGAATGAGTTTCGCCAACCGCGCGGGGTGAAACACGTCGTCTGAATTCAAAATCGCGAGGAAATCCCCCTTCGCCTCGGACAGGCCCCGATTGATCGCCGCGTGCGCTCCCTGGTTTTTTTGATCGAGCACGCGAAGGCGCGGGTCCCGGATCGCACGCACCACCTCCAGGCTGTTGTCCGTTGAGCCGTCGTTGACGACGATCAATTCGAGATCGGCCAGCGTTTGGGTGAGCACACTCTCGACGGCGCGGGGCACATAGGCGGCGTGGTTGTAGAGCGGGATAATGACAGAGACTTTGGGGGCCATTATTTTGGGAGGAAGATTTGCGCGTGTTTTTCGGCGATCCACTGAATGTCAAACCGGGCGAGGATGGCCGTGCGTAATTTTTCGGGGTCGGGTGGGTTGGCGAGGACTTTTTGCACGGCCACTTGCAAGGCCGCCACGTTGCCAATCGCCGGGACAACCACGCCCCCGCCGGTCATTTCGACCACATCCCGATTGTTGCCCACATCTGTCACCACGACCGGTTTGCCCATTGCCAGGGTCTCGGCGACGACCATCGGCATGGCTTCATATTTGGAGGGGAGTACCAACACGTCGAGCAGTGCGTAAATGTCTTTGATCGGCTTGTAAAAATCCAATCGGCGGAAATTTTGCAGGTGACTGCGTTTAATTTGAGCATCCACTTTTTCCCGCAAGACCCCATCCCCCACCATGAGAAAATAAACGCTGGGATCATTTTGAAAACGTCGGGCCAGTTCGACAAAATCCATCGGGCGTTTTTGCGGATATAACCGCGCCACAAAGGCGATGATCTTTTTGTCGAGGGGCAGGTTCAACTGGGTTTTGAGCGCGGCGATCTTTTCGGCATCGTACACCTGCGGGTTCAGTTCTTCGGAACTGATGCCGTGTTCGATGAACGCAATCTGATCCATCCGCACCCCGCGTTCGACATAGGCTTGCGCGATATTTTGGTTGGGGGCAATGTGAATGTCGACCGCTTTGGCAAAGGTCTCGTTGTAACGAAAAATCCAGCCCACTGCGTGATCGTACACCTGGTTGATGAACCGAACCTCGGCAAACCGTGCGCGCAGTTGCTCGATGCGGTCGAAGAGCCAGTTTGAGCCGTTCGGAATATAGATCGTGACTGGGGAAAACCGCGTGTGCAGATATTCCAGCATGGAGAAATTGAGTTTCATCTCCAAATAGTCAGGGGTGATGTACACGTAGGGCGTCACGGAACGGAAGAGATCGGTTGTGGTCCCCTGCGAGGGGAGCATCCCTTCGACGGTCATAATGACAAAGCGGAATTGAGATTGAAGTTTCCGCAAGACGTTGTACAGCAGAAATTCGGCCCCGCCCACCGCGAGAAATGAAATGAGCACCAACACGGTCGGACGGGGATCGGCCACCGGCGCGGGCACGAGCATCTGCGTGACGGGGCGAATGGTGAGGGGGACGCCTTTAAATTCAGTGGCAGGATCAGCGCGAAGGACGAACCGTTTTTCGAAGAGGTGCAGGTGCCCATGCAAGACAGTGCCAAACGGCAGGGCGGCATCTCCGGCGGAGGTGCTCCGCGTGTGGGCGATGATTCGGCCCGCGACCCGATCGGTGGAGGGCGTGTCCGCGCGGGGTTTCAGTGCCCCGTCGGGGGTGATGATTTCTTTGCGGGCGACGATCCGCGCCAGGGGCATGGTGGCATCTCCGGGCAAGCGACCGTTTTGCAGGTGGGGATAGGCCCATTCCACCGCGCCGTTTAAGTTGACGGTAAAGTCCAGCGCTTCGGTTTCCAACGCCAGCAGATTGCCTTCGAGGTAAATTTCCGGCTGTTCGAGCAGGTCGGGGGAGGCAAAACAGACATAGCGTCCCGGCAGGTTGTCTAACAAGGCGGGTAAATCGTCGGCCTGCCAACACGGCCCGTGGGTGAGACAGGCCTGCCCGGTGCGCGTATTCCAGGTGACAACCGCAACCTGCCCGGCGATGGTTTGGCGCTGAACCCAGGCCTGAATATGGGTTTCGTCAAAATGCGGGGTGAAGTGCCCGGTCTGCCCGATGACGGTGATGGCTGGGGTGGGGCAAAGTTGGCCGGTGCCCAGGGTTAGTTCCAGATGGGGCAGGTGGGGTTTGGGGTCCAGATTGGATGCGTTGAGAATCAGCCCTTTTAGCCCGCCCGTCCGGTAGTTGTAGGCGGCATTGAGCAGGGTCATCCAAATCCGCCAGCGAAAACTTTTGTAGGGAAACAGGCGAATGGAGAACGAGCGGATTTTTTCCAGGATTTGCCACCCTTTGCGGCTGGTTTCAAACTTGAGGGTTTCGTCCAGGCGGGTGACTTCGGCTTGCAGGCGGGCGACTTCGCCCTGGGTTGCGGTGAGTTGGGCCTGCGTGGTGGCAAGGGCCGTTTCGCGTGTGGCGGTCAGCGTTTCGATTTCTGCGTACCACTGACTGGTTTGGCGGACGGTCTGCCAAACCCGGGCCGGATGGGCAACCGGGCCAGTTGCCGCGACCTGGCGAAGGTGTGTGACCCATGCGTCGGCGTGCCGCGACAGTCGCCAGTGGTCAGATACGGTTTGGTAAGCGGCCTGCCCCAAACGGGCGCGGGTCTCGGGCTGTTCGATCAACGCGGTCAGGCGCGTTTCCCAGGCTTCTGCGGAATCCGCTAAAAAGCCGTTTGCGCCATCCTCTACGACGTTTGCGTAGGTGGGCAAATGGCTGTACACGCCGGGAAGCCCCATGCCGCTGTATTCCAGAAATTTCAGGTGGCTTTTGGCACGGTTGAACAGATTGTTCTGAAGGGGGGCAATGAAAAAATCGGCGTGTTGCTGGCGAAAATATTCGGCAAACCCGGCATAACTCACCAAGCCCGGGTTGAGGTGTTCGACATGGGTCCAGGCGCGTAACGCGGCTGGGGGCGGCGCGCCCCAAAAGCGGAGGGTCAAATAGCCCCAATATTTCCGCATCAGGCGTTCCAGTACGGGGGTGAGCATTTCTAGGTCGGCGAGGTGGCTGTGCCCGCCCATGTAGCCTAACACGAGGCGATCTTTGGGTTCCGGGGCGGGGCGGGGAGGGGTGAGCGGCCAGAGGGTGTCGTTGAGGTAGTTGGGGAAATGGAAAACGCGTTCGTTCCAGTTTTTCAGGTATGCACAAATGGCGGGGGTACTGCCCACGACGGCATCGGCGATGGCGATGGCGCTCAAAATGGCGGGGCGGGTTTTGCGATAGTAGGCCACGTCGGGATGTTCGGGGGGGAGTTCCGTGAGCAGGTCGTCCAGTTCGTAAACGAGGGGCTTTTTCAGCGTGCGGGTCAGGTCCACGATTTGGGCAAAGGCGTCCAGGTGGGCCGGGAAATTGCGTTGCACCAGCACAAGGTCGGCGTCCCGGATCACGTCGGGGGTGGTGATCATCGCGCCATTTTCCCACCGATTCCCCTGCAAAATGCGCGCGCCACCTGCCTGTGCCGGGCCAGTGACCCGCACGACCGGGCACACATGCTCCCACCAATCCGCGGCGAAGACGGCCACGGTCAACTCGTGCTTCATGTTTTCTCCTCTAGCGGCTGAAACGTCCAAGTTCCCCCAAAGGCCATCAAACCATATTTTTCCGGGATATTTGCGCCCGTGTTGACGACGCGGAACGGGTAGGCCCGGTCGTGGTAATCGAAAATTTCGGTGTCTTCGGCGTTGACCACCGCGACCGAGACCTGATATAGCCCTTCCAGGAGCGGCAGGTTGGGAATGGTGTAGATGACGGTGCCCGGGCCATTGACCGTGCCAATGGGCATCTTGACCATCCCACTATTGGGGCCGGTAATGTGGACGCCATCGTGCCGGTGAATGGCAATGCCAAACACCGGGGCCTCGATGGGCTGGCTGGTTTCGTAGGCGATTTCCACCCGCAAGGTTTGGCCGGTTTGGAAGATGGTGTGTTCGTGGCCTTGCGCGTCGGTCAGGCGAATTTTGGGCAGGCGGATTTTAAACGCCTGTTTGAGAACGGTGTCCTGTGCTTCGTGAACTTCGGTCAGGCGTGCCGCTTCCCGTTCGGTGTTCCAGTTTTGGTACTGGTTTACGATGTCGTGCGGGGAACCTTCGGCGATCACTTTGCCATGATCGAGCCAGATCACACGCGAGCACATTTCTTTGATATGGAATAAACTGTGCGAAACAAGCAGGATGGTTGTCCCCTCGCCTTTAAACTGCTGAATTCGTTCGTAAGATTTGGTTTGAAATTCGGCATCGCCCACCCCCAAAATTTCGTCCACGATCAACACGCTGGGGCGTTCGTCGGTGGCGATGGAAAAGCCCAACCGGGCGATCATCCCGGTGGAATAGGTGCGGAGCGGGGCTTCGATAAAATCTTTCAACCCGGCGAAAGCCACGATCCGGTCAAATTTCGCGTCGATCTGCGTTTTGGAATACCCCAAAAGGGCGGCGTTGAGATAGATATTTTCTCGCCCCGTCAACTCGTGGTCAAATCCGGCGCCCAATTCCAACAAAGGTGCGATTTTTCCGGTGATGCGAATGCGCCCCTCCGTGGGATGCAGAACCCGGGCAATGACCTTGAGCAAGGTGCTTTTCCCTGCCCCGTTCGGCCCGATGATCCCGAACACTTCCCCCGCCCGAATGGACATGCTTACCCCGCGCAAGGCCCAAAAATGGTTGTACTTAATCTTCCCTTGCAGGCGGCGGATCACGTATTCCTTAAACGAAGGAATCTTCTCCTGCGGGCTACGGTATTGCACCGAAACATTGTCCAGTTGAATGAGGGGGCGGTCCAAAGCGTTATATCCTGTATGCAAATTCATCGGCACGCGCGGTGAACACCCACCAGCCTGCCACCATCGTCACCACGGCAATGACGCCCCCCGTCAAAATCTGCGCGCTCGAAGGCACCTGCCCCAAAATAATCGGCTGACGGAACAAGTCCAACAGGATGTAAATGGGGTTAATTTTGAGAAGCCAGGGATAATTTTCCAGCACGCTGACCGGATAGATGATGGGGGTCAAAAAATAAAGGGCCGAAAGGCCTACGTTATAAATTTCGATCAGGTCGGTAAAAAAGACGGCCACGGCGGAAAACAACAACGAAACGCCCAACACAAACATGCCCATGAACAAGATCGCCACTGGCAAAAACAACAAGGCCAGTGTTAGCGGCAAACGATAGGCCAACATAATGACCAGCAGAGGCATCAGCGCCAGAGACAAATTAACCAACCCATTCCCCACCACCGAAACGGCAAAAATCGTGCGCGGCACATAAATCCGCTTGATCAGATTACTCCCCCACACCAACTGTTGCATTGCATACGCCGTCGTCTGGGCGAAAAAATTCCAAAAAACCAACCCCGACAAAATATAAACCGGATAATTTGCCACATCAAACCGAAACACCCGCGAAAACGCAATCGTCAATACCAGCGTGTTCAACAAGGGGTTCAACAACGTCCACAACACCCCCAATGCCGACCGTTTGTACCGGGTCTTAATACTATTGGAAACCAACATCTTAAGCAAATCACGGTACCGGAAAAGCTCCTGGAACTCCCGGATCGCCGGTATGCCTGTGGTCGCAGAATCATATTCAATCGTCAAAATATGCCTCAAATCAAAATCAACGTTAATTTGGCCCGGCTCATTTGTTCAACCACCGCCGAACCGGATTGAGCATCTGCCGCATTTTTTGCAAAAACTTCCAGCCCGCCGTGTTTTGTTGCTCCTGCCAGATCGCCACCTGCGCTTCCAACGCGGCCAGATCGGGCGATTTTTCGCGCAGTTTATCCATTTCCCCGGCCATATGCTTCATACTCATCTCGTAGGCCACCACTTGCTCGCGCAGATCAGCAATTTCCTTCCGCGCCGTCCACACCCAACGCTCGTAATCCCGCGCCATACGGGGCAACGCCTCCTGCTTTCGGCGAAACCGCGCCGCCCAGGGGGTAATAAACGTCGCATCAAAATCCACATCCCGAAAGAACCCCTGTCGGGCAAACAACTCAGCCCAATATTCCACCGGCTGAACGTTAAAATGCGTCGCTTCTTTATAGTCCAACGGGGTCGAAGAAAAAAGCACGTCATCCGAATGCTGGCAAAAATTGATCACCGCCTGTTCCGCCGCCTCCTTCGGAAGATGCTCCAACACCTCAATCGAAACAATCAAATCATACCGTTTAGGAAAAGGCTCCGTCACCGACCCCACCCACACAAACCCCCGAATACTCTCATGCGCCTGCTCAATCGCATATGCCGAAATATCCACCCCCCACGCCTCCACACCACGTCCCCGCAACTGCTCCACCAAAAACCCCATCGCGCACCCCGCATCCAACACCGTCCCCGGCTGAATCCCCTCCACCATCTTCTGAGCAATCCCCCCAAAAAAAGTCATCCAATGGTCATCGCGCCGGTAAACTGGCCCACATCCAGAAGCATAATAATTTTCATCGTAAAATTGAGCAGTTTCGGAGAGTTTCATGGGACCTATCAAATCAAAAGCAACGTCCGATTCTCCCATCTAAAAGAAACCGTGTCAAGCGCACCACTGTTCGAGGACATCCACCACGCGGCGGGCGGCGTGCCCATCCCACAACGCCGGAATCCGGGTTCCGCGGGGGGGCTGATCCCGTTCGAGGCGGGCCATCGCGGCCAAAATCCCCGCCCGTTTCGTCCCCGCGAGCTGGTTCGTGCCCTGCTCAATCGTCGCCGGACGTTCGGTATTCGCGCGAATGGTAATACACGGCACCCCCAACGCCGTCGTCTCCTCCTGAATCCCCCCCGAATCGGTCAACACAAACCGCGCCTTCGCCATCACCCCCAAAAAATCCAGATAGCCCAACGGCTCCACCACTCGCACGCCGCCCGGGGTCAACCCCCAGTCCTTCATCCGCGCCACCGTGCGGGGGTGTGCGGGAAACAACAACGGCCAACGCGCCCCGATCTCCTCCAATGTGGACAAAATCTCGCGCAACCCCTTTTCTTCATCCACATTCGCCGGGCGGTGCAGGGTAACAATCCCATACGCGCCCTCGGGCAGGTCAAACGCCTCCCACGGGCGGCGCGCCAGTGCGGCAGGCAGGTGCGTATGCAGGGAGTCGATCATCGTATTTCCAACAAAAAAGATTTTTGTTAAGTCCATCCCCTCATGGAGAAGGTTTTTCTCCCCACTGGGTTCGGTCACAAACAGCAAATCCGCAATATGATCGGTCAGAATCCGGTTAATCTCCTCCGGCATCTCCCGATCAAAAGAGCGCAACCCAGCCTCAACATGCGCGACCGGGATATTGAATTTGCTCGCCGTCAGCGCGCACGCCAACGTAGAATTCACATCGCCAGCAACGACCACCAGTTCCGGGGCATATTCGCGCAAAACGGCCTCAAAGGCCATCATAACCCGAGCCGTTTGTTCAGCGTGCGAGCCCCCGCCCACACCAAGGTAGACATCCGGGTGCGGCATCCCCAGTTCATCAAAAAACACCGTAGACATCTTCGCATCGTAATGTTGACCGGTGTGAACAAAAACCTGCGGCATCCCCCGACGATTGATCTCGTGGATGATGGGAGCCATTTTGACAAAGTTGGGGCGTGCGCCGACAATGGTACAGATCATGTTTCTTCCATCGCTAACTTCAACGCCTCTTCCCACGGCGGAAAACGCAACCCGAACGTGTTTGCGAATTTGTCGCAATTGAGGGTTGAGTAGGCGGGGCGGGCGGCGGGGGTGGGAAAATCCGCAGTGAGGGCGGGGAGGAGGGTTTTGGCGGTTTGGCGTTCGGGCTGGGGATCGTATTTCAGGATGGCTAGTGCCCACTCGTAGCGGGAACAGCCTCCCTCTCCGGCGAGGTGATAAACCCCACGCCGTTCGGTGAGCCAGGGGGTGAGGTGTTGCCCCCCCATGGCGATGACGAGGGCGGTCGCTTCAGCCAGTAAGCGGCACCACGTGGGGCAACCGACCTGATCGGTCACGATTTTTAGTTCAGGGAATTTGCGTGCCCATTCCAGGGTTTTGGTGACAAAGCTGGGGCGACGAGTGCTGTACACCCACGCGGTGCGGAGGGTGATCGAGGCCCCGCCCACCGCTTCAATGGCGTTTTCTCCGTCGAGTTTGGTTTGTCCGTATGCGCCGAGGGGGTTGGTGGGGTCGGTTTCCTCGTAAGGCGTGGTTTTGGTTCCGTCGAAAACAAAGTCGGTGGAGTAGTGGATGAGCGCCGCGCCGAGGGCTTTT
>JABWBV010000557.1 GCA_013359445.1 Anaerolineales bacterium
CTTAGCTAATTCACTTTCGAGAAAATTGGATGCGAATTCATTTAGGAATATTCTTTTGTCCGCTTCAATGGCCTTGATCCAGTTTTTTAGTAAAGGATGGGCGGTTACTTCACTTGACCTGCACACGATGTACCAGTTTTTTCCACGCCTTTCTATTTGTTCTATCTCATCCCATACAACTTTCAATTTGTAAAAAACAAAAGTGAATTCCATTCGGTTGGAATAAACAGATAGGTGAGAAAAACCTCTTTTTATTGCATTCCATAAAAAAGCAGATAACCCCAGAATCACCACAAATAAGGCTTGAAAGATAGGTTGCGGCTGGGTCGTACTCACCATCGCAATAAAAACAACTCCGAGTGTCCACAGTAACAGATTTGCAGAAAAAGAGTTTTGTAGGTGAAAATTAGTCTTGATGGGTTCGGCAGAATCATTCGACATTTGAAGATTTAAGGCATAGGTTGGTTTGGAGAAATCTTTCATTTCGAAATAAGCGACAAAAAGACCAAAAAAGAACCCTATCAGACTGCCAATGGTGATACCAACTATTCCTCCATATTCAATTGAGAAAAAAACTACCCAGATTCCCCCAAAGGGAAACCCTGATAGAACTAAAATTCTTAAAAAACGTTGGGTGTACTCGTCCATAGGTGAATTTTTCTGGAAATGTAGATTAAGGTAATGCTTATCCTTGAACCAAGAAACTGAGAACTGTTTAACGCGTCCACACCCGTCGCAAAAACCGTGCCCAATTCCCGTGCATGATCCCGACAATGTCCGTTTCCGAGTACCCTCTGGCTTCCAGCATCTCAGGAATCTTCTGCAAATCCGCAATCGTATCGAGATCGAGCGGTGACTCCTCGCGGCCAAATCCGCCATCGAGATCGGTGCCGAGGGCGGCGTGGTGGGCGTTTCCGGCGAGTTGGCAAATGTGGTCAATGTGGTTGACGACATCGGTCAGGGTGGCGATGTTTTGATTGTACACGCCATGATTCCAATCGAGTTGGAGCATCCAACTGTCGAACGCCACCCCGATCACCCCATCGCGAGCGAGGATGGCGCGGAGTTGTTCATCGGAAAACTGGCGTTGGTGGGGAACCAGTGCGCGGCAGTTGTTGTGACTGGCAAGGATTGGGCCAGCGTACAAGTCGTGGGCTTGCCAAAAGGCTTGATCGGAAAAATGGGTCATATCGAGAATGATGCCGAGCCGTTCCATCTCTTTGAGCAGGGCGATCCCGTCCGGGGTGAGGGGGCGTTCGGTGCCGGTGCCACCGGCGTACCGTCCGGGGCCGTAATGCGCCGGGCCGATGGCGCGTACCCCCGCGCGGTGCCAGTCCTCCACCTGTTCGGGGAACAGAATCGGATCAGCGCTTTCCATGCTGATGACAAGGCCGAGAGGGGGAGGGTTGGCAGACCCCGCACCCTTCGACTGCGCAAAGCCTCCGTCGTTCGGACG
The DNA here is from genome assembly GCA_013359445.1 of Anaerolineales bacterium. Classification (GTDB taxonomy): domain Bacteria; phylum Chloroflexota; class Anaerolineae; order Anaerolineales; family JABWBV01; genus JABWBV01. The sequence continues at coordinate 1,457 of JABWBV010000557.1, forward strand.
GCGAACGTCGCTCAGGGTGTCAGCAGGTATTTGTTGGGTTGTAGCATCCTGAGCGGAGCGGGAAATGGCTTCGTTGGCAGAAGAACTCGATTCTAGCGCAGTCGAAGGATGCGGGGCCATTGACGCCTGCGCGTTTTCCCACGCCTCCCACTCCTGCCAATGCTGATCAAACGCCTCCCGCGTCGTCAAAATCCGCACATGCCCCTGCACCTCCAACGCCCGGTAATAGGCCAACTGCCCGCGCGCGACCCCAAACGCCTGTGCGGGAGACCCATAATCAATATCCGGGCGCGGAATCCCGGTAGAACGGGCGAGCAGAGTCGCAAAACAAACGGCCACCCGCCCCGCGCGGAGTTCGGGCAACGCGACCGTGTTCAACCCCCGTCCGGGGCCGGGTGGGCCAGCGTGTTCCGTCGTGCGGAGGGTGTACACCGATTGGAGCAGATCGCGGTTCCACTGAAGTGCGTTCCAGGCAAGGTCAAGGTGAGAGTCGATGATAAGCATGAGGAAGTATTGGTTGGTAGTTCCGCACGGAGGCTTTGCGGAGTGCGGGAGGCGTGTCTGACTACGAACGGGGCAAATGTCCGGTCAATATCTCTGCCCCGTCGTTTGTCACTAGCACCGCATCTTCCAGGCGGACGGCGGCTTCGCGGGGGAAGTAGGTGCCGGGTTCGAGCATAATCACCATGCCGGGTTCGAGGAGGGTGGAATTGTAGGGCACGATGCGGGGTTCTTCGTGCGGGGCAACGCCGATGCCGTGCCCAGTATGGTGGGGGTAAACGGGATAACCCGCGTTCGCGATGAATTCACGTACTTTTCGGTCAATTTCGTTTGCGGGGATGCCGGGTTTGATGAGGGAAATGGCAAAGTCCAGGGCGTCAGCGGCGGTGCGGCGCATGGATGTTTGTTGTTCGGTGGGAGTGCCGGGGTAGTAGGTATTGCAACTGTCGCTCCAATAACCCTCGACGCGGGTGCTGATGTCCACCATGAGCGAGTCGCCGGGGCGGAGGGGCAAATCCCCCGGCCACCCGCCGATGTTGTTTTCGCGGTAACTGACGACGCAATCGTTCCCGAACGGGATCCGCCCCCCGGCTTTTTGCTGAACCAGGCTGTGCATGGCCGCCCACACGTCGATCTCCCGCGCGCCTACGCGGGTGGCTTCCTGCGCGGCGGCATGTGCGAGGTCGCCAAGGGCGAAGGCGCGGCGGAGTTTTTCGAGTTCTTCGGCGGTTTTGACCATGCGGAACGGGGCGAGCCACCCGTCCACGGGGGTGATTTCTACAGGGGGGAGCAGGAAGGCGGGCAGGGCGCGGGTTTCTGCGCCGAGGGGCGTGGTCCCGTGGCCGGTCAATTGGCGGATGATCGCCGCGATGTTTTCCGCGCTAGGGATGGGTTGGTCTACGGTGTATCCGGCGTAGCGGGTGACGGGGATGGTTACCCCGGTTGTATCGGCGGAATCCAGCACGATCAGGGTAAATTCCCCATCCTCGTACCAGACGAGGGGCGGGGCGGCGGCAAATGGGCCGGGGCCAACCTGGAGCGGTGCGGCGTACCCGGTCAGCCAGGTGACGGTGTCCGCGTGGGCGAAGAGGGCGCGGGGGGTGGCGCGCGAACGGAGGAAGGCGTGGGTGCGTGTACGTTGTTCGAGGTGCATATTATTTTTCGAGGGGGGCGAGGGCGAGGGGGAGGATGTCTTCGAGGGACATTTGTTGTCCTTCGTTCCAGTGGGTGGAAAAAGATGTGTCCAATTGGGTGTTGAGCTGGGCCAGCGTTTCGTCGTAGATGCGGCGTTGTAAACTTTCCCAGGCTTGATGGATGGACTGGCGCAGGGCTTCGGCGGCGGCGAGTAATTGGGCCGCGTGGGCGTAGGCGTGCTGGCGGGCGGTGACTCCGGCGAGGCCCAGTAAACTGTGGGCGAGGCCGCGTTTGTCTTCAATTTCGACAGAAAGGGCCAGGCTTTGTTGGAACATGGTGTGGGCGGTGGGGTAATCGGCCTGTTCAAAGGCGATGTACCCCAGGTTGTGCAGGATCATCCGGGTGCTGAACTTGTCGTCAATTTCGCGGGCCATTTCCAGGGCTTGCTCGTTGAGCAGGTGGGCTTCGAGAAAATCGCCGCGTTCTTGTGCAATGATGCCGAGGTTGCTCAGGCAGGAGAGGATACCGGGTTTGTCGCCTAGTTCCCATGCCAGGACGAGGCTTTCTTGGAAGAGGGCGCGGGCGGTGGCGTGATCGCCCTGCTCTTGGGCAACCATGCCCATGTTGTCTAGCGAGAGGCTGATGCCTTGTTTATCGCCCATTTCGCGGGCGAGGGCGAGGCTTTCCTGGTACAGTTGCATGGCTTTGGCATGGTTGCCTTGTTCGTGGGCGATGGCGCCGACGTTGTTGAGGGCGACGGCAATGCCTCGTTTGCCGCCCAACTGCCGTCGCAGGGTCAGGTTTTCTTCGTGATACTTTTGCGCCGCTTCGTGGTCGCCCTGCCGCCAGGCAACATTGGCTAAATTATTGATGGCAAAGGCCATGCCGCGCAGGTCGTGGTTGGCGCGCGCATGGGCCAAACTTTCGTCCAACACGGCGCGGGCCTGGGAAAAGTTGCCCTGGCGCCAGTAAATGATCCCGATCTGGACGCGGGTTTGGATGTATTCGCTCTGTTCGCCGAGGGTTTCCCAGGTTTGGCGGGCTTTTTCCAGCCAGGTCATGGCCCGATCATATTCGCCGCGCCAACGGCAAATTACACCGAGGGCTTGTTGGCTTTGGGCGATCTGTGCGGGCAGGTAGGCCTGTTCGGCGAGGGTGAGCGCGCGGGTGTAGTTGGCTTGGGCATCTTCCCAATTGCCCATCAACTCGAAGACGGCGCCCCGTTTGAGTAAGATGCCAATTTGTTCGCTTTCCGGGATCAGGGTGAGCAATCGGGTATAGTAGTCCACGGCGACATCGTTGGCAAAGGCGGATTGGGCGGCCTCGCCAGCTTTGCGGTAGTATTCGCGTTGTTTGTCTGCGTTGTGGCTTCGACCATAATGAAAGGCCAGCAAATCCAACAGGGAGAGCCGAGTCGGAGCGACGACTTGTTCTAAATATTGGGCGAGTTGTTCGTGCAGGCGCGCTCGCATGTCGAAGGAGAGACTCTCGTAGGTTACTTCTTGCGTGACAATGTGTTTGAACAGGTAGGCGAGTTCGGGTT
>JABWBV010000558.1 GCA_013359445.1 Anaerolineales bacterium
GGCCTTCAGCCGGAACCTGTATCGGTGGTCGCCGCGGATTCAGCGCGAGGATGGGTTCATGCGTCTGGTGTGGGGGCTGGGCACGCGGGCGGTGGATTCGGTCGGGAACGATCACCCCCGTATGGTCGCGTTGGGTCAGCCCCTGCTCCGCCCGGATTCATCTTCCCAGGCCATTCGGCATTATTCCCAACAATTTGTAGATTTGATCGATCTGGAAGAAAACGCCTTCAAAACCCTGCCGATCAAAGAAGTGCTCACCCCCCAATACAAACCGCTCCGCTACCTCTCCCAACTCTACCGCGATGGGTTTCTCTCCTCCATTCGCAGTACGGTCCTGGCGAACGAGATGGACCGCCTGATCCTGACCTTTGATGAATTTCTCCGGCGCACGCCGTTCCCCGACCGAATGCGCCGCGTCCTGCAAACGCTCGAAAAGCACTACAAAATGCCGGTGGATATGGAATTTACCCTCCAAATGGAAGACCTCCAAACCCTCAACCCGGAAGTGTATCTGACCATTGTGCAGTGCCGCCCGCAAAGTCACGTCAAAGATCAAGATGCCCACCTGCCCGAACAGATTGAACCCACCGACATTGTGCTCGCCACCCGGCGCATGGTGCCCCAGGGCGTGGTCAATCACATCAAATACGTGCTCTTTGTTGCCGCCGATCCGTACTTCGCACTCCCCACGCAAAACGACCGCCAACAGGTGGCGCGGCTCATCGGGCGGCTCAACCACGCGCTGGAAAAGGAAACGTACATCTGCGTTGGCCCCGGGCGATGGGGCACCACCAACACCGAGCTAGGCGTCAGCGTCGGATACGGGGACATTTACCACGCCCGCGCGCTGATCGAATTAACGGGCAAAGCGATTGGGTCTTCGCCTGAGCCTTCGTTTGGCACGCACTTTTTCCAGGATTTGATGGAGGCAAACACCTATCCGCTCGTCGTCTCGTTGGACGATGAGGACGCAGTGTTTAACCAGGCCTTTTTCTTTGACACCCCCAACCAGACCGCCGACTTTTTGCCGGAGGAAGTGCTGGCCTCGCCGCCTGCCGCCTGTATTCGCCTGATTGAGGTGGCAAAATTTCGCCCCGAACACCACTTGAACCTGATCATGGATGATGATAAGGGCAAAGCTGTGGCTCTGCTCACGCCCGTGGCCTCGGAGGAAAAATGAAAAGGTTTCTTGTGGTTGCTGGAAATATCGGCGCAGGGAAATCTACCCTGGTGCGTTTGTTGAGCGAACAATTGGGCTGGTTTCCCTATTACGAACCTGTCGCACAAAACCCTTACCTGGTTGATTTTTACGCAAATATGCGGACCTGGGCCTTCCATTCCCAGGTCTTCTTTTTGACCAATCGGCTTCGCACCCACCATCAATTAATGAATCACCCTTCTTCGGTGATTCAAGATCGGTGCGTGTACGAAGATGCCGAAGTATTTGCCCAAAACTTGTTTGAGCAGGGGCTAATGACGGAGCGGGATGCCCAGACCTACCGGGATTTGTACCAGGTGTTGGTGGAATTTTTGCCCCCGCCCGATCTGGTGGTTTATCTCCGCGCGTCCATCCCCACCCTCTTGGGGCGCATCTCCCAACGCGGGCGAGATTACGAACAGCGAATTCGGCCCGAATATTTGGTGCAGTTAAATCATCTGTACGAAAAATGGATTTCGAACTTTCGGCTCTGCCCCGTGCTCACCGTCCCCGCGGATGATCTCGATTACGTGCGCGACCCCCAACACCTGGATTTAATTGTCCACAAAGTGGAAGAAAAACTCTCCGGGAAAGAAGAAGTCGTTTTTGAAGAAGCCGAGGTCAACGGGCTAAAACCCGGTTAGGGGGGTCTGGTTAGGGGGCCAACTCCTCTGCGCGAGCCAGGGCCATCCCGGCCAAACGGGCTACCAACAGCAAAACATCCTGATCTTCCTCGTCAAACGCTGTCGCCTCGCGTTTATTGACCAATTCAATCGCCCCCAAAACCTTTCCCCGATCCATCACCGGGACACACAGGGCGGAAAGGGTTTCAAACCCCAACATCTGATCCACCTGCCCATACCACTGGGGTTCCTGGCGGACATCTTCCACCAATAGCGGGGTCCGCTGGCGGATGACAGTCCCAACAATGCCCTGCTCTTTGGGCATCCGCACCCCCATGAGCTGTTCGCGATTTTGCCCCACCACATCTACAAACACCAATTCCTGGGATTCTTCGTCTAACAGCAGTAAGGACCCTTCTTCGGCCCGCACCGCCTGAAGCGCCGCGAGGAGAATCCCATTGATCAACTCATACACATTGGTTTGTGCGTTAATCTCATCCAACCCCTGATCCAACAAGTTGAGCGCCCGAATCGCGTGGCGCAATTCAGATAATTGCGCTTTCAACTGGCGATTTTCATCTTTTAAGGAGATGTTTTCCTGTTGTAAGGCACGCAAACCATAAGCTTCATTCATCACTCATGCTCCATTGGGCCAACTCCTTCCGGGTGCAAGGGGTCGGTTATACGGCTTTTTACGGCAAGAAGTTCCTTCAAACGCGGATGCTCGGCATATACCCCCCAATAAGGAGCCTTCAAATACTGTGCAATCTGGCACATGATCTCATCGGCGGCTTGACTGAGGAGCGCGTCTTTGTCTTTCTCCTGTTTGTTGGGCAAAGAGAGGGTAAACGGTTTCCCAAATTCCACCCGCACATGCGAGCGGCGCAAACGGATCAAGTCGCGCATCGTGCTTTCGGTTCCCATCACCGCAATCGGCACAATTGGCACATTCGCTTTTACGGCCAAAAAGGCCACCCCGGCCTTGGCGTGCATCAAACTTTGGGTCGTACTCCGAGTCCCTTCCGGGGCAATCCCGATGACGCCCCCCCCGCGCAAAAACTTCACCGCCGCACGCAACGCCCCGAAGTCCGGGTTATCCCGATCCAGCCAGATTCCCTGTGCCGTTTCCACCACCCACTTAAAAAGCGGATACTTTTGATATTTGTTCGCCACCAACCCGGTGCTATCCGTTCGTCTTAAAATAGAAAAAATCAGGGGCGCATCTAACCGGCTCAAATGGTTCAGTGCTAACAAACAACCACCCTCTGCAGGAATGTTTTCCTCCCCCACCACCTCCAAACGCGTCAAATTCCGAAACAAAAATGATAAGACCACGCGTAATTGCTCTCGAACCATGCTCCCATTTTATCAGACCCTGAATAAGAGCGGAATTCCCAATCTTTCAGCCCCAACAGATGCGCCATTTTTGTCACCTGATCGCAAGGTGCAAAATGATGAATGTGTGTATAATGGATTAAGTGAGCCAAAAAATAACTCTAAAACATTTCTTTTTTAGCACCTTAACTTCTTTCATCCTCCTGGCGGGATTCGCGGCGTGCCAGGGCACTCCAACGCCTTTTGTCCCCCCACAAGGCGAAACAACGCTCCCTGGCGAAACACCTGTTTCCCCTAATACCCTCGCCCCCCCCACCCCCTCGCCCACCGCGACGCCCACCCCCATTCCTCTGGCTCTGACCGTGAATGGGGAAGCCATCACCCTGGCCGAATACGACGCCTCTCTCGCACGCCTTCTCGCCGCCCAACCGGACCTAACCCCGGAAGACGCCCGCACCCGCGTGATGGATGAATTTATCAACCAACTTCTCCTCTCACAAGCCGCCACCCAAAACGGTTTCACGGTTGACAAACCCCTCTTGGATGAACGTATCCAGACGCTTGTCACCGAAATCGGCGGAACTGAGGCCCTCAACACGTGGCTGACCGCCAACGGGTATACCGAAGAACTTTTCCAACTCGAACTCCGCCGAGCCATCGCCGCCGCGTGGATGCGCGACCAAATCGTGGCAGGCGTGCCAACCACGGCTGAACAAGTTCACATCCGCCAGATTTTGCTCTTCAGTTCGGCAGAGGCCAATAACGTGTATGCCCAAATACAAAGCGGCACCCCCTTTGACCTCATGGTTTCCTACTACGATCCGGTCAGCCTGGGCGATTTGGGCTGGTTCCCACGTGGCTACCTTGCAGAACCCGTTATCGAAGAAACCGCTTTCGCCCTGGAACCAGGAAATTACAGTGCGGTCATTGAAACCAGTGTTGGTTTTCACATTCTCCAACTGGTCGAGCGGCAACCCGATTGGCCCCTCGAATATAACGTGTTAATGTCGCTACAAGAAAAAGCCATCCGCACCTGGTTGGAACAGCAACGCACAACAAATACTATTTCTGTGTTAGTCCCCTAAATGCAAAAGGTGAGAACGCTCCGCAGGCTCACGTTCTACGAGCCAAATTCTATATCTCAAGGAAAACATCTATGAACAAAAGGAGAAGATCGAACCGCTCAGGTGGTGGCTGTTTTGGCGCCCTGGCAAACATTCTGACCCTGGTCTTTTTAATGGGCATTTGCGGGGTTTTTGCGGGCTTTTTTGCCCTCTACCTCAACCCCCAGCTTAATCCGATTGCGGAGTTGCGCCCGATCATCGTCCCGACCGTAGCCCCCACCATTACCCCCACCATCACCCCTCAGCAACTCCCGCCCACGTTTACCCCGGCCCCCACCAATACCCCCGTCGCCACCCCCACCCTCCTCCCCAGCAGTACCCCCATCCCCACCGAAACCCCCTTCTCCCT
>JABWBV010000039.1 GCA_013359445.1 Anaerolineales bacterium
GCCACACCGTCCAACTCACCACCCACGCCAGCCGCGCCGATGCCCACCGCTTTTACCAACGCCTCGGTTTTGTGCCTTCCCACGTCGGCATGAAACTACACTTACACTGAGTACTGCTCACTGATTACTGACCCCTATGACCCCCACACACCTTTTCGATGCCTACATCTTCGACCTGGACGGCACAGTTTACCTGGGCGATGCCCTGCTGCCCACCGCCCATGAAACCATTTTGAAATTGCGCTCCTTACGGCGGCGCACTGTGTTTCTCTCCAACAACCCCACCCACACCCGCCAGGCTTACGCCGCCAAACTCACCCGCCTGGGGCTGCCCACCGCGCCAGAGGATGTGATCAACTCCTCGGTGGTAATGGCCGACTTTTTGCGGAAACGGCTGCCAGGGGCGCGGTTGTTTGTGGTGGGCGAGGAGCCCTTGTGCCAGGTGTTGCAGCAAGCTGGTTTTGAACTGGTGGATAGTGCCAGCCAAACGGATGCCGTCATTGCCAGCTTCGACCGCACCTTTGAGTACCGCAAGCTACAAACCGCCTTCGATGCCATCCGGCGCGGGGCGCGGTTTTTTGCCACCAATGCCGACCGTTACTGTCCGGTGCCAGGCGGCGGCGAACCCGATGCAGCCGCTATCATCGCCGCCATCGAAGCCTGCACCAACACCCGCATCGAAGCCATCGTCGGCAAGCCCTCCCATCACATGGCCGAAGCTGTCCTGCACCTGCTCGATCTTCCCGCCGCAGAATGTCTGATGACGGGAGATCGATTGGAGACAGATGTCCAAATGGGGTTACAATCGGGCATGTCCGCCGCCCTCACCCTCACCGGCGCAACACCCGCATCCGCGTTGGAAAATTCCACGATCCGCCCCACGTATGTGATCCGGCAGTTGATGGATTTGTTGCCGGAAGGGAATTAGTAGGAATTCATAGGAACTTGTAGGAATTTGAGGGAACTCGTGGGAATTTATCGCAAAGCCAGTTTCCCCCAATTTCCATAGTTCCCTTCAGTTCCCCTTAATTCCCCACTTATCACGTTTCACGCATCACGCCTCATGCCCACCCCCTCCCTCCTCCTCGGCATTGATCAAGGCTCCTCTGGGAGCCGCGCCCTCCTCCTCGACCTGGACGGCCACGTTCGCGGGTACGGCTACCGTCCGCTCGCACGTCTCTACCCGCGCCCCGGTTGGGTCGAACAAGACCCCCACGCCGTCACGCAAGGTGTCGCGGAGGCCATCACCGAAGCCATCGGGCAAGCCGAGTGCCAGCCCGCCGACATCGCCGCGTGCGGCATCGCCTCCCAACGCAACACCGAATTCATCTGGGACACACACACTCTCCGCCCCTACTCCACTGCCATCACCTGGCAAGATTTACGCACCGAACCGATGGTGGCTGAAGAAATCAACCATTGGGCCACCCCGTCCGAGTACCGCACCCGGCTCGGGTTCTTCCCCGGCCCGTACAGCACCGCCCTCCACCTCGCCTGGCGGATGCGCCACGACCCCGAATTCGCCCGCCTCGCGTGCGACGGCAAACTGCACACCGGCTTTTCCGCCGAATGGCTTGTCATGTCCCTCGGGCGTGCCACCGGACATTTTATGGATACCTCGCTCGTGCAAGCCGGGGGGTTGTACGATTTTCGGGCAGGGGACTACTGGCAGGAATGGTTGGATTTTCTGAACGTCCCCCGCGCCCTCCTGCCCGCACCGCGCCCCACGCTCGCGGAATATGGGGTGATCGGGGTCATCTCCCCCTCCGGCGTGCGGGCGGAAATCCCCGTCCGGGCGATGATCGGCGACCAACAGGGCGCGTTGTTCGGGTACGATTGCCGTACCCCCGGCGATGCGGAATGCACGCACGGCACCGCCTCGTTCGTCAACGTGTGCATCGGCGAAACTCCCTCCCAACAAACCAATTTAAATGTGTACCACGCCTGGGAAATCACGCGCCCTAACTTTTGCCTGGAAGCGGACACCACCGTCACCGGCGCGGCCCTGCGCTGGATGCGGGAACACGCCCGCTTTTTGGACGACGAAACCGAAGTCGGCCCGCTCGCCGCCACCGTGCCGGATACGGGCGGGGTGATGTTTGTCCCGGCGTTTACGGGGTTGAACGTGCCCCACCATGACCGCGCCGCCCGCGCCACCCTTGTGGGGATGACCCTCAGCACCACGCGGGCGCACATTGCCCGCGCGTTTCTCGCCTCCATCGGGTTCCAAATCCGCGCGATTTTAGACACGATCCGGGAGGATACTGGCCTGTCCGTGCAAAAGCTCCACGTCGGGGGCGGGCTGTCTGCGAGCGATGAAGCCTGCCAGATTCAAGCAGATTTGACGGGTCTACCGATCATCCGCCCGGAATTTGCCCAAACGACGGCGCGGGCCGCCGCGCTGTTGGCGGGGTTGGGCGCGGGGGTGTTTGCAAGGGAACGGGATTTGCCCCCCCTGCCTGGGGGACGGCGGGTGTTTGAGCCGGGGATTTCGGCGGAGGCGCGGGAGGAGGCGTTTGGGGAGTGGCAGAAGGCGATCCGTTTGGTGCGGGAGTGGGGCGCGGTTTGATCCACGAAGAACACGAAAAGCACTAAGGATTTAAAATTTGTGTTAACCTTAGTGAACTTCGTGTCCTTCGTGGATCATTCTTCTTCAGGATCAACACATGAAATTTGGCGTTTGTTATTACCCCGAACATTGGCCCGAATCCCGGTGGGAGACGGATGCGCGGATGATGCGGGAGGTGGGACTTTCTATTGTGCGGATTGCGGAATTTGCTTGGAGCCGGATCGAGCCGGAAGAACGGCGGTTCGACTGGGATTGGCTCGACCGGGCGATTGAGACGTTGGCGGACGCGGGGTTGCAGATCGTACTCGGCACGCCGACCGCCGCGCCTCCGGCCTGGCTTTCGCTGAACTACCCGGATACCCTCCCCGTGGACGAGCAGGGCCGCCGCCGGAATTTCGGCGGGCGCCGCCACTACTGCCCGAACAGCCTAACCTTCCGCACCCACACGCGCCGGATCGTGACCGCAATGGCGGAGCGCTACGGGCAGAATCCGCACGTGATCGGGTGGCAGATTGATAACGAATTTGGCGGGGGACGGACGGCGCGGTGTTATTGTCACGAATGTTTGGGGGCGTTTCGTGTCTGGTTGCGGCATCGGTACGGGGCGTTGAAGGCGTTGAACGAGGCGTGGGGGACGGTGTTTTGGTCGCAGGAGTATCACGATTGGGATCAGATTCCCTTTCCGGTCGGGGCGGGGTCGTCGGCGAATCCCTCGCACGCGCTCGATTATTTCCGGTTCGCGTCGGATTCGTTTGTCCACTACCAGCATTTTCAAATCTCAAATCTCAAATCAGCAATCAGCAATCAGCAATTCCTGACGCACAACTTCATGGGCCTCTTCTTCCGTGATCTGGATTATTTCGACCTCGCCGCGCCGTTGGATTTTGTGAGTCTGGATAACTATCCGACCGCGGGGATTGACCGGGTGCGGGGGGAGATGTACGGGGAGGAGCCTGCGCCGAAACATTACGCTTATGACGTGGGCGACGCGGCGTTGACGGCGATGGAGTTGGACCTCGCGCGGGGGTGGAAGAACAAGCCGTTTTGGATCATGGAGCAACAGCCGGGGCATGTAAACTGGGGGACGGTCAATCCGGGGGTGAGGCCGGGCACGGTGCGGTTGTGGACGTGGCACGCGCTCGCGGCGGGGGCGGAGACGGTGATGTTTTTCCGGTGGCGGGCGGCGCGGTTCGCGCAGGAGCAGTACCACGCGGGACTGCTGAATCACGATGCCTCGCCGAATGTCGGGTTTTTCGACTTGCAAAAAATGGTGGGGGAACGGGCATTGATGGCGCAAGTGACCGCGGAACCCGTCCGGGCACAGGTGGCGATGATTTTTAATTACGACGATTTGTGGGCGTTGCAATTGCAACCCCATCGAAGCGGATTCACCTATTTGCGGCTGGCGTTTACGTGGTACCGGGCGTTGCTGGCGTTGGGGATTTCTGTGGATTTTCGTCCGTTGGGGGCGGAGTTGTCGGGGTATCAGATGGTGCTTGCGCCGGGGCTGTTTTTGGGGTCGGCGGATTTGGCGGATAAGCTGTGCGAGTATGCGTCCACCGGGGGGACGTTGGTGTTGGGGGTACGGTCGGGGTTCAAAACGCCGAGCAATCTCGTGACGGATGAGCCTTTGCCGGGGGTGTTCCGTGATCTGGCGGGGGTGGGGGTGCGGGAGTGGCACGCGCTCCCGACGGGGAGGGGATACGCGTTGGAAAGTGAGCTTTCGGGGTTGGACGGGGAGGCGACGGTGTGGGCGGAGGCCCTCACCCCTGGCCCCTCGCCCGAGGGGAGAGGGGAGATCGAGGTGTTGGCACGGTATGGGGCGGGGCCGTTTGCGGGGGAGGCGGCGTTGACTGTCCACAAACTGCGTGATGGGCAGGTGGTGTATTGCGGGTGGCATCCCACGCAACGTCAGGCGGAGGCGATGATCGGGGAACTGGCAACCCGCGTGGGGGTGGAAGGGGCAGGTCAATTTCCGGCGGGCGTGTTGGCGTTCCGGCGAGGGCGGTTCACGGTGGTATTGAATTTCACAGAGGTGGCGCAGGACGTGCAGGTAGGGGAGGCGAAGGGGAACGTGCCTTCGCGCGGGGTGTGGGTGGTGGAGAATGGGGAGGGTCATCCTTTTTAGGAACGATTGAAATCGTCACTACGGGGAAGGTTTCATAAAATATTAGGGTTTTGCGGCAATTGCGCGCTTGGGCGGGGAAACGGGTAAAATTTCGGCGGGAGGGGATTTGTGGGCTTTTTACAAAGCCTGAAAACTTTTGGAGTTGGCATGGAAAAACACATTTTGATCATTGGTGCGGGGATTGCCGGGTTAGCGGCAGGGGTGTATGCGCGGCTGAATGGCTTTCGCGCGACGATTTTTGAACTGCACGATTTGCCCGGCGGGCTGTGTACCGCGTGGGAGCGGAAGGGGTATATCTTCGATGGGTGTATTCACTATCTGTTTGGGTCGGGGGAGGGGCAACCGTTCAACCAAATGTGGCACGAACTCGGCGCGGTGCAAAACCGCCCGATGATCAATCACGACGAATACCAGCGCATCACCGACGGGGAACACACCCTGACCGTTTTTACCGACCCCGACAAACTCCACGCCCACATGGCGGACCTGTCCCCGGACGACGAGCCGCTCATCCGCCAGTTTTGCGAGGGCGTGCGGCAGTTTACGGAATTCGACATGTCGGCAATGTATCAAAAGCCCAAGATGTTGATGAACGCCGCCGAGTGGGGCGAACTGGGCCTGAAAATGCTCCCCTACCTGGGCGCGGTGACGAAGTGGGGCATGCTTTCGGCCGGGGAGTTTGCCGCACGGTTTAAGCACCCCTTTTTACAACGGGCGATTTCGCAGATGTTTTCGTGGGAAGAGGCTCCGGTAATGATGGGGATGTCTCTGCTGGCGTACATGCAGACGGGGAACGCGGGCTTTCCGGTGGGCGGGTCGCTAGAATTTGCTCGGGCGATTGAACGGCGGTTTTTGGAATTGGGCGGCGAGATTCGCTATAAAGCGCAGGTGGAGAAAATTATCGTGGAGGAGGACTGCGCGGTGGGCGTGCGGCTGTATAACGATGAAGTTCACCGCGGCGATTATGTGATCTCGGCCTGTGACGGGCGCGGGACGATTTTCGATATGCTAGGTGGGGCGTTTGCGGACAAGCGCATCCGGCGGATGTATGACGGGCATTTATCCACGCACAGCATGATGCAAATTTCGCTCGGGGTGAAGCGGGATTTGTCGGCGGCACCACACTGGGTGACGCATTTGTTGGACGAACCGGTGCTGGTAGCGGGGGAGCCGCGCGGCGAGATTGGGGTGAAGCACTACTGTTTTGACCCGTCGCTGGCCCCCGCGGGGAAGTCGGTGGTGGAGTTGATCGTCCGCACGAATTATGCGTACTGGCAGAGGATTTATGGCCGGAAGCTGTACGATGACGAACAACGGCAGGTATCGGGGATCATGATCGATCATCTCAACCGTTGGATGCCGGGGTTGAAAGGGGAGATCGAGTTCGTGGACGAGGCAACGCCGCTTAGTTACGAGCGGTACACGGGCAATTGGATGGGTTCGACGTGCGGGTGGTTGATGACAAAAGAAACGATGCCAATGTTGATTCAAGGTCTTCCAAAAACCCTGCCCGGCCTGAAGAATTTTTTCATGGCCGGGCAGTGGGTGGAGCCAGGGGGCAGTGTGCCGCTGGCGGCCGCGTCGGGGAGGAACGCGGTGCAGTTGGTGTGTGCGGAGGAGGGGGTGGAGTTTGGGGGGTAGTTCCGATAAATTCTTATGAGTTCCCATAAGCTCCCATCCCCTCTATCTTTTCTGCGTCTTCTTCTTCGCACCCCCCGCGCGTTTGACGATTTGTTGGGCGCCGCGTATGACCATGTCTTTTAAAGAATCTACTTCTTTGGGGGACAGGTTGCGGTATTGGCGGAGTTTGAGATTGCCTAATTGGAGGGTGCCAATGCGAACCCGGATGAGCCGGAGAACGGGCAGGCCGATCTGGTCGCCAATTTCGCGAATCTGGCGTTTGCGGCCCTCGTGCATGATGATGCGGAGCCAGGTGTTATCGCCACTGGGTTCTTCGACGCGAACTTTGGCGGGGAGGGTGCGGTGTCCATCGGCAAGGACGACGCCGCGCCGCCAGGTTTCGAGTTGACGTTCGTCGGGTCGCCCGGCGACGAGGGCTTTGTATTCTTTTTCCACGCCAAAGCGGGGGTGGGTGATGCGGTTGGCAAGGTCACCATCGTTGGTGAGCAGGATCAGTCCTTCGCTTTCGGTGTCTAGCCGCCCGACGGGGAAAAGGCGGGTTTCGGAGGGGACAAGGTCGAGGACGGTGGGACGCGGGTCGGGGGATTCGACGGCGGAGATGACGCCGCGTGGTTTGTGAAAGGCAAGGTATTGGAGGGGTTCGGGGGCGTTGATTTTGCGCCCGTCAACGAGGATGGTATCTTTGAAGGGGTTGGCCTTTGTACCGGGTTCAGCGACGCGACCGTTGACGGTCACGCGGCCCTGTTCGACGAGGGCATCGCAATCTCTGCGGGAGCCGAGGCCCGCGCGGGCCAGGATTTTTTGCAATCTTTCTTCGTTTGCACTTACGGGTTGGTCATTCACTGAATAAGCCTCGCATCCGTTCAATTTCTCCTGAGGTAACAGGCATGATGTTGCCGGAGAGAATGCCGGAGATGCTACGGAAAGGTTTGCCAATGTGCAGGCCTTTGCCGTCAATGGTAAATTCACGGATGTCTTTATCGTGCCGGGAGCCACGCATTTTGAGGACGGTGATGCCGCGGCGCATTTTGCCATAGGTTTCGACATAGCGTAGGAGGATGATGGAATCCGTGATTGTGGAAATATGGGCCTCGGTAATGGAGGTCCCCCCCAGTAAGGTCGGCGTGGTAGCCGTGAAAAGGCCGCCGATTTCTTTGTGTTTGATGTACGAGGTGAGGCCGATGACAAATTCGCGGAAGCCGCGGATGGTGGAGACTCGTTCGAGGGCGGAGAGGCTATCGACGGCGACGCGGGTCGGGCGGTAGGAGTCGATCATGTCTTTCATCATGATCAGGTGGTCTTCCAGGCCGGCGACTTCGGGGTAGAGGGCGACAACTTTGAGGCGGCCTTCGGTTTCCATTTGGTTGAAGTCTACGCCCCAGCCAGTGGCGTTACGGACAAGTTGCTCGCGGCTTTCTTCAAATGCGAAGAGGAGACAGCGTTCGTTGGGGCTGGTTCCGGCGGCCATAAATTCGGTGGACATGAGGGTTTTGCCGGTTCCGGTGGCGCCGGAAACGAGGATGATGGAGTCGCGGAAGAAGCCGCCGCCGCACATGTGATCGAGGTCGGGGTTGCCGGAGGTGATGCGGACGTCGGAGGATTTTTGTTTGAGTTCGATGGCGGAGAGGGGAATGACGACGATGCCCTGAGAAGGGATGATGGTGTAGGGGTATTCGCCTTTTTGGTGAGAGGTGCCGCGGAATTTGAGGATTTCGATGGTGCGGCGGCGTTTTTCGGCTTCGAGGACATTGCGGAGGATGATGACGTTGTCGGCGACGAATTCTTCTACGCCAAACCGGGCGATGTCACCGTATTCTTCGGTGCGCTCGGCGGTCATTACGGCGGTGATGCCCATTTTTTTGAGGGCGGAGACGATCCGAAAGAGTTCACTGCGGACTAAGGATGGGTCTGAAAAACGGGAGAAGATCGCGCCCAGGGAGTCGAGGGCGATGCGTTGGGCGTTGACTTTGCGAATGGCGTATTCAATGCGGGCGAGGAGTGCGCCCAGGTCGTAGTGTCCTGTTTCGATTACACGTTCGCCGGGTTGGGGGGAGGCATCGACAAAAGCCCAGTGCCCGGCCGCTTCCATCGTCTGGATGTCCAGGTTGAGGCCGATCATATTGCGGCGAATTTCTTCGGGGTTTTCTTCAAAGGTAACAAAGACGCCATTTTGCTCGGCGTTGAGAACGCCCGCGGCTAAAAATTGGGCGGCAAAGACGGTTTTGCCGCTTCCGGCGGTGCCGGAAACCAAGGTGGTGCGACCTTTGGGAATGCCACCCACGGCAATATGGTCCAGGCCCTGAATATGTGTCGTGAGTTTTTCGATGTGGATGTTTGGCTTTGAAGTCATTATTAGATTCCTTTGAAGAACCTTTAGCGCGTTTCGTCAATTGTATTGAGGTCCAGCCCTAGCAAGACCTTTTCTGTGTTGGATAAATCTCCAATGACCCGGCGGAGGGGCGGGGGCAGGACTTTGATCAGAGTGGGGGTGGCAATGATTTTTTCGTCTTCTGCGAGCTGGGGGTTTTCGAGGACGTCGATGACGCGTAAGGTGTAATCGCCTTTCAGCTCGTGTTCACAAAGCTGTTGGAGGTTAATAATGGCACGTTCCGATTTTGAAGTGCGTCCGGTGATATAGAGTTTGAGGATATATTGGGTCATTGAACTTCTCCCGAAGGGCTTGTTAAGACGGCATGGCTTCGGTAAAACGTAACAAGATACCCCATCAATTCGAGTACCATAAGACGTCCTTCTTCAACATAGGCCTGTGCTTTTTGCAGAGGCACTTGATTAATTTTGCTTTTTAGGGCCTGTGTGTGCAGTTCTATGACATCGCGCGGGCCTGCTTTGAGGAAGCCAAGTTGATCGGCCAGGGTTCGCAAGTCTTTGGAAACGCCCTGATCAACATGATAAATACGGTGTTCCAGCGCATTTTCCATTAATACTTGATATCGGTTCATCAAGAGGTTGAATACGTCGGGGGCGCTTTCGCGCAGGGGCGGGAGGCCATACAGTTGGGCGGTGATGGTGGTTTTGGTGAGTTGGGAAAGCTGTTCGAGGGCGAGGATCTCGCGGGCTTCCTGTTCCCGCTGACGGGCGGTATCCAATTCATTGAGCAGGCGTTGGCGTTCAATTGCATAGTTGATGGCGCGTTTTAACTCGTCCCGTTGGACCTGGCCTTTGAGCAAATAGTCTTGTGCGCCATCCCGCACCACTTGGATGGCCAGGGTTTCATCTTCCGTCCCGCTGAGAATAATGATGGGGGTGTGGGGTACAAGCCGATGGGCACGGGTAAAAGTGTGCCGCCCCACACTGTCGGGGAGGTGCAGGTCCAGGAGGATAATGTCAAACGAGGTGTGGGCGAGGTGTTCCAACCCGCTAGAGAGGGAGCGTGTCCAAGTCAGCACAAATTTCGGTTTTTGGGTATTTTGAACAAATTCCTGCAACAGGCGCGCGTCATCCGGGGTATCTTCGATTAACAACAATTGCACAAGGGGGAGGACATGGGGGAGCATCGCCACTTAGGGGTTTAAAGTTTGATTGAAAAAGCTAAAGCGGTTGCGAAACTCTTTTGCATGATACATGGCTGTATCGGCACGGTTGAGCAGGTTATCTACATCCTCGCCGTCATCGGGGTAAAGGCTAATGCCAACGCTGGCAGTCAGGTGAAATTCCTGTTTTTTGATGATGAAGGGGGTCATCACCATTTCGAGAATCTTTTGGGCGACAGCAATACAATCTTTGGGCACCTCCACGTTTTCCAGGATGACGGTGAACTCATCCCCCCCCATCCGGGCGACGGTATCACTCTTCCGTAAACACTCTTGCAGACGAAACGCCAAAGCCTGCAAAATTTGGTCTCCGATTTGATGGCCGTAGGTATCGTTGACGTGCTTAAACTTGTCCACGTCTAAAAAGAGGACGGCGACCTGCGTGTGTTGGCGTGCGGCCCGGGCCAGCGCCTGATGAAGCCGATCAAAAAATAAAATCCGGTTAGGCAGATCGGTGAGGGAATCGTGCGTCGCCAGGTGGCGCATTCGCCTTTCCGACTGCACCCGCTCGGTCACATCACGCAACGAGACGAGAAAGACGTTCGCACCCTGCCAGGTAATATCGACCACGCGCATCTCGGCATACCGGGGTTCGCCACGTTGCCAGATGTCAATTTCGATGGTGTCTCCGGCCAAAACTGGGAACCCAAAATCCACGCCGATTAAGTTCTGTGCGTCGGTATCAAATAAATGTTCGGCGGCAGGGTTGGCAAATTGAATCCGCCCTTTTTCATCCACAATCAAGATGCCATCCGCATTTTTTTCGATCAGGGTGCGGAAATGCCGTTGGTTGGCTTCGTACTCCAGGCTTTTTTTGAGCAGGCCCACCCACAATTGCTGGCGTTCGATGGCATTTTGGATCACCCACGGAAGGCTTTCTTTTTTCAACCAGGGTTTGACAAGATAATCCTGTGCCCCGGCGTGTAACATTTTGGACGCTTCGATGATGTCTCCCTCATCCGTCAGCACAAGGATGGGCAGAGCAGGCAACGCCTCGCGGATTTGATGCAAGAGCGCGATTTTATGCTCAAAAGGAGCCTTTGCATCCATCATGACCGCAGAAAACATTTCCTCGTCATGAGACTTTGCAGGTTCGCCCCCATTGAGGGAGCGCCTTTCCACAACAAAGCCGTTTAACGCGTCGATCCACGGACGCGGCTGAGAGGGGGCAGAAGGTTCACTTTCGAGCAATAAAATGTGGGGGATTTTTCGGTTCATCCTGTGGCCTGTTATGGGGTCTTCGTGAAAGACCGGAAGAATTGTCAATCCGATTGATCGAGCAAGGTGAAATAAAATTTGGTCTCCCGCCCAACTTCCGATTCCACCCAGATCCGCCCGCCATGCCGCTCTACCACACGCCGGGCAATGGCTAAACCCATGCCAAAGCCAGCGGGGGCATCCGGGTGCCCGCGTTGGTACATGTCAAAGATACGCTCAAAGTTTTGCGGCTCAATGCCGAGGCCGTTATCTCGAACACAGAACACCCATTGCGACCGAAGGATGGCTGGGGCCGGGTCTTCAAGGAATGGGGCTTCGCGGGCCAGGTGTCGGACAGAAATATGGATTTCAGGGGGACGCTCACTCCGAAATTTAATTGCATTGCTCACGAGATTTTGAAACAGTTGAATCATCTGGCTTTTATCTGCCGGAAGCGAGGGGAGCGCGTCATGTGTGATTCTAACCGCGTTTTCGTGAATGGCGAGTTTCAAATTTTCACACACCTCAGTCAAGATTGTCTCAAAACTGATCACCGGATGCAAAGAG
Organism: Anaerolineales bacterium; assembly: GCA_013359445.1. GTDB lineage: Bacteria > Chloroflexota > Anaerolineae > Anaerolineales > JABWBV01 > JABWBV01. The sequence continues at coordinate 11,654 of JABWBV010000039.1, forward strand.
GTTGGTTCCGGGTTCCGCGCCGCAACCAACAAATGCTGGATCAACGATTTCATCTGGGCGGCACGCGTTTGGGCCTCCGCCAACAACGCGCGCGCGTTTTCGCTTGCGCCGGCCTCATACGCCCGTGCGGACGCGTCCAGGTAGTGCGTCATCAAACGTAATGGCTCTTGCAGATCATGCGAAAGCACCGAAGCAAACTGGCTCAAATCCGCATTTGCCCGGCCCAGGTCGGTGTTCCTTTGCACCAACGCTTCCTGTTGCCGGAGATACACCTCCAGTTCAGCCAACAGCACCTCGTCCGAAAGTTTTCCTTTTGCTGTCCGCGCTTCTTGCAAATCATGCAGATTAGCCCGGTTTTTTTGCAAAATCTCATCCAGTTGAAGGCGTACCGTAATGTCATGCAAACAAATCACAAACACAAACTGCCCCGCTTGCTGAACTTTTGCAATCGCGGCTTCCGCAGGGAACTCACTGCCATCGCGCCGCCGCCCCCAAACATTTTGCCGCATATTCATGAGCCGCACCCGTTCTGGAGCCTGTGCAAACGCCCGCAAATGTTTCCGATGAATCTCCACCACCGCCACGGGAAGCAATACATCCAACGCTTGCCCCAGAATTTCTTCCTTTGCATAGCCAAAAATCGTTTCCGCTTCCCGGCTAAACAAAAGAATCTGCTGAGCCTCATTCACCGCGAGAATAGCCGCGGGAATAATGGTCAAAAGCCCCTCTAACAAGGCTTCGGTTGCAAGTAAAGAAGGAGCCACTTTCTTTTCAGACATCACACGTGGGCGAAGGGTCAAAAGGGGGGGAAGCGCCCCCATTTAGCGTGGCACATCCGGGGGTTCCGCCTCGGGGGTCGAAAGCTCCGCTTCATTGTTTTCTTCAGGCACATCCCCCTCCAACGGGGGCAGGTCCCCTAACGAACCCAGCCCAAAATGTTGCAAAAATTCCGGCGTGATGCTGTACAAAATCGGGCGTCCGGGGCTAGAGGAGCGTCCCACTTCTTGCACCAAACCTTTGGACAGCAGACTTTTGAGGGCCCCATCGCTGTTCACCCCGCGGATGGCGTCCACCTGCGGGCGGGTGATCGGGCGGCGGTAAGCGACAATGGCCAGCACTTCCAGCGCGGCCTGGCTCAAACGAGCAGACGCCTCCAAACCGAGAAAACGCTCGATCAGCCCCCCCACTTCCGGGGCGGTGGTCAACTGCACCCGTCCGTGCAGGCGCTGGAGCCGGAGGGCGCGCCCTGTTTGGGTGTAGTACGTTTCCAGTTCCGTCAAGGCCGCATCTACCGCGCGCACAGGCACTTCCAACGCACTGGCGAGTTGGGCGTTCGTTACCGGGCCGGGGGCCACAAACAATAGCGGTTCTAACCGCGCACTAAGCGAGAGAGAGGGGGTGGGAATTTCAGACATGCTATAATGAAGAGATGAATTTGAGTAAACAGCGACAAAGGGAGATAGGTATACTTGTACATACAAAAACCCACCTAACCCTGTCTCCAATGTTTACTTGTCTCCTTAACCTTTATAAAAATCACCTATGAAACACAAAACACACCTTTTTACACTAATCTTCATGCTACTCCTCTCAGCCCTGGCGTGTCAGGCAGGGGCCAATTCACCAACTTTGCCGACCGGCTTGCCACAAGTACCCACGGGCCTCCCCGCCATTCCCACCTTTGACCCAAGCCTAACCGCCAAATTCGAGGAGGAATGGCAAAAATCCATTGTCGAAGCGGTCGCCACGGGCAACTTCAGCGTCACCATCACGGAAGGGCAATTCAGCGAATTTATCAACCGCAAAAATGCCGAAAATCCGAATGCGGCCCTCTCAAATATCCAGATTTTTCTAAGGGACGGACAAATTCAACTTTACAGTACGGCGGACAGCGAGGCCGGATCAACCACCCTACAAATCACCGCATCCGTGGCGGTCTCTGCCGAAGGCAAACTGCAAGTCAATGTCATTTCTGCCCAACTGGGCATCTTCCCGGTCCCAGAATCGATCCTGAGTAGCATCTCCCAGTCCATCAACGACGCCCTCAACGGGCAGGGGACCACGGGCGCAGAAAATATTCAACTTCAAAGTGTGGTCATCACCGATGGCTACATGACCATTACCGGTACGATTAAGTAGAACGTAAAACGTAAACCGTAAACCGTAAACCGAAGAATATCCCCACCTCACGAATCACGTATCACACCTTAAACGACAAACATGCGATTATACCACCTCAAGCCTCTCTTGTTTTTGACCGTTTGGGTCTTCCTGGCAAGTTGCACGCCCCCACAAGTGACCCAACAAAGCCTGATCACGGTACGCCTCACCGCGGAGGGCAGTACGGCGGAGGTACAAATCGCATCTGGCAGTACCGTAGAAGACTTGCTGACCACGGCAGGCCTCACCCTCGAAGCCCTCGACCGCACCGAACCGCCCACCTTCACCCTGCTCACCGAAGGGAGCGAAGTTCGTGTCGTCCGCGTCACCGAAGAATTCACCATCGAAGAAGTCACCCTGCCCTTCGACCAGCAAACCGTCCGCAACGAATCTCTGCCCGAAGGCGAAACCCGCCTCGTCCAGCCGGGGGTCAACGGCCAGCAAGAGATTACCTACCGGCGCGTGTACGAAGATGGGGTGGAAGTGTCCGTCAGCCCGGTCAAAGTCGTCACCCTGCAAGAACCGGTCGCCGAAATCGTCATGGTCGGGAGCCAGACGCCGTTCGTACAAGTGGATCTCCCCGGCAAGTTGGCCTACATCTCCGGCGGCAACGCGTGGATCATGCAGGGCAACACCGCCAATCGCCGCCCCGTGATCACCACCGGTGACCTCGACGGGCGCGTGTTCAAACTCTCCCCGGACGGAACATGGCTCCTCTTCACCCGCCGCGGAGAAGACGAAACCGTCATCAACACGCTATGGGCGGCCAAAATTGACGACGATTCTGGCCTGCTCATTGACCTAAAAGTCGCCAACATCATCCACTTCGCCGACTGGGTCCCCACGTCCACTTTGCGTGTGGCCTACTCCACCGTCGAACCACGGGACACCGCGCCGGGCTGGCAAGCGAACAACAACCTCGAACTCGTCAGTTTCAGCACCACGGGCTGGGTCTCCACCCGCACGGTCGCCGTTGAACCCAATTCGGGGGGGATTTACGGATGGTGGGGCATTTCCTTCGCCTGGGCACCCGATGGGTTGCGGCTCGCCTACGCCCGCCCCGACGGGGTCGGGATTCTCGATCTGCGCGAGGAAGGCCTTCAGGAAGAAGGCGAGACGTTTGATTTCCCCATCCTAAAAATCACCCCGCTTCAAACGCAAGGCGATTGGGCGTGGGTCCCCGGGCTGACCTGGGCACCCACCGGCAACACCCTGTACACGGTAGCCCATGCCACCTCGCCAGGGGGCGGCTCCGTCGAACAATCGCCCAACTTCGACCTCACCGCCGTCTCCCTGGAAGGGAGTGTCTCCCAAGAAGGGAGTGTCTCCCAAGAAGGGAGTGTCTCCCTAACCGTTCCCATCGCCTTTGTTCCCCAAACCGGGATGTTTGCCTACCCGATCCCCTCGCCGCTCCACCCCCTGCCCTCAGGCGAACAAGCCTACGAAATCGCGTACCTGCAAGCGAGTTTCCCTACTCAAAGTGATTCCAGCCCCTATCGCCTGGTGGTGATGGATCGAGATGGCTCCAACCGCCGGGAACTGTTCCCCGCGGAAGGCGCGCCCGGACTTGAGCCCCAACAACCGTTGTGGGCGCCCCAACCATCCGGGGGCAACGACCTCGATCCTGCCGGACAAGGTTATTGGCTCGCCCTCATCTACCAGGGCAACCTCTGGCTGGTCCATTCCAAAACCGGGGAAATCCGCCAACTGACCGGCGATGGGTTGATTGACCGGATGGATTGGAAGTAAGGTGGGATGAGTAATTACGGCTCGCCCGTTTTTGGCGGGAAACGTGCCGAATTTTTGTAGATGTAGGGGATGTACATCCCCTACATCTACAAAAATTCGGGTTTCCGTCCCGTTAATCCGGGTAGAACCGTAATTACTTACGCTTGAAGAGGGAAAACTCAGAAAAAGGGTGGAGGGGGTCTCATGTAGTCCTAAAGTTTCTCCCGCTTCCTCTTGTCCGCTTCCTACGGCTAGACTACAATCATCTCGTTCATTTCGCTTTACTTGTCACGCTTTTCCTCACTTTTTACTTTCTCACCCCACTACTTAAGGACCCTACCCCATGCGCGTACTCATCACCGGAGCCGCCGGTTTTCTCGGCTCACATCTCAGCGACCGTTTACTTGCCGAAGGCCACGAAGTCATCGGGATGGATAACTTCATCACAGGCAACCCGCAAAACCTGGCCCACCTGGCCGGGAACCCCAAATTTTCGTTCATCCGCCACGACGTGTCCAACTATATCTTTGTCCCCGGACGCATTGATGCGGTGATGCACTTCGCCTCCCCCGCCAGTCCGAACAAAGATTCACCCCGCGGCTATGTGAACCTGCCCATCCAAACGATGAAAGCAGGCGCCCTCGGCACGCACAACACCCTCGGCGTGGCCCGCGCCCACAATGCCCGCTACCTGCTCGCCTCCACCAGCGAAATTTACGGCGACCCGCTGGAGCACCCGCAAACAGAAAGCTATTGGGGACATGTCAACCCCATCGGGGAACGCTCCGTGTACGACGAAGCCAAACGGTTCGCCGAAGCCCTCACGATGGCCTATCACCGCTTCCACGGGCTAAACACCGCCATTGTCCGCATCTTCAACACCTACGGCCCTCGGATGCACATTGACGATGGACGCGTGGTGCCGAACTTCCTCAAACAAGCCCTTCAACGCGAACCGCTTACCGTGTATGGTGATGGCTCCCAAACCCGCAGTTTTTGTTACGTCTCCGATCTGGTAGACGGCATCTATCGCCTGTTGATGTCAGGGGAACACGACCCGGTCAACATCGGCAACCCGGTCGAAACCAGTATTTTGGAATTCGCCGAGGCGATCAACAAACTGACCGCGAACCCCGCGGGGCTTGAATACCGCACATTGTCCCGTACCGAAGGCGATCCGCAACGCCGCCGCCCAGACAACACCCGCGCCCGCACCGTGCTGGATTGGGAACCCAAAGTGCAATTGGACGAAGGTTTACGTCGGACTCTCCCGTATTTCCGACAACAATTAGGCCTGGAATGAAACTTCTGACAAATTCCAAAGAACGTACGCGGTTTCTCCGCTTTCTCGCCGTCGGTGGGATTGGCTTCGTGGTCGATTTTGGCGTGTTCAACCTGCTGATCTCGGTGTTTGGCGTGGAACCGATCATCGCGAACGTGGTTTCCTTTTCTGCCGCCATTGTGAGCAACTTCACCTGGAACCGGCTGTGGACATACCCCGACTCTCGTTCAAAGACCCTGCAACGCCAGTTGGCGGAATTCACCATCGTCAGCGTAATCGGGATTCTTATCCGCACCCCCATCTTTGCCCTGCTGGAAAACCCACTCGAAGGCATCTTTGCTCATTTCCCCATCGCCCTCCCCTTCCAACCCGATTTTCTCGCCCATAACGGCGCGCTTGCCGTTGCCGTGCTGGTCGTGATGTTTTGGAACTTTTTCGTGAACCGGTATTGGACGTATGCGGATGTGAAGTGATTGGGGATCAGTGATGAAGTGCCTGTCATCCAAAAGATGACAGGCACTTTTTTGTTTAAGTTGACTTTTATATTGCTTGGGCTATGATGGAGATAAAGGAACTTCATGCTATGAAAACGGTTAACCTCCCCAATCAACTCAACTCGGTTCTTTTTTCATTCTTCCTCGCAGGGCTTCTTGTCATTGCTTTTTTTGCCGTTCTAGTGGGGTGCTCACAAAAGACGAATTTTCTGCCGACGCCCACCGCCTTCGCGCCTGCTTCAAACACAATTGCGACCCCAACCCCCAATGAAACTCAAATAGCTATTTGGAGTACAACACCTTCTCCGATGGATATTCCGCTTGTGTGGTCAAAGGAAATAGATTTATCCCCCGAGCTAAATACAGATGAAGAATACTACATTATTGTAAGGAAGGCTTCCGGGGAAAGTATCTTTTACTTCGTTGGGCCTGTTCCATCGGGATACGTATTAAACCAAATTCCACAAAGCATTTTAGACCAGCTAGGGCTGGGTCCGGATGACGTGATTGTCAGTTGGGAGCCGCCATCTCCTATGAGGAGGCATCCTCCTACTCAAGTAGTTATCCCAACGATAAATCCACCTTATCCATAAAGTAGGTCAACAATATCTTGTTCTGTGAGCTTTTGTAACTGAAGTGCCTGTCACCTTTTGGGCGACCGGCACTTTTTGATTTGTCATATCCTGTACTTCCTTGTATACTACCCCCCGATGAAAACCATCAACATTGCGCTCTCCCCCAACACCTCTCGCCAGGACAGCCTCCTTGCCCTGCGCCTGCTCGCCGCGCCCGGACGGTGGGGGTACACCGGCGAGAAAACCCGCATGTTGGAAGGGGCCGTTTCCAGCGAGATCGGCGTCGCACACGCCTTCGCATTGGACAGTGGCCGCTCCGGGTTGTACCTCGCGCTCAAAGCGATGGGCATCGGCGCGGGGGATGAAGTGCTCGTGCAAGCCTACACCTGCATCGCCGTGCCGAATTCTGTCGTGTGGGCGGGGGCCAAACCCATCTACGCCGACATTGACGCGGCCACCCTCAACGTCGATTTAAAGAGCCTGGAAGCAAAAATCACCCCGAAAACTAAAGCCATCGTCGTCCAGCATACGTTTGGGCGGCCCGGCCCGGTGCAGGAGATTGTCCAACTCGCGCGGGCGCGGGGGATTCGGGTAATCGAGGACTGTGCCCACGCGTTGGGGGCGTCCACCGCGTCCGGCTCCGTGGGGAGTTTCGGGGACGCGGCCATTTTCTCCTTTGGGCGGGATAAAGTCATCTCGTCCGTGAGCGGGGGGATGGTCACGACCGCTGATCCCGATCTCGCGCGGCATCTCGCCCGCCTGCGGGATGCCCTGCCCCTGCCAGGGGCGCGCTGGACGTTCAATCAACTGTTCCACCCGGTCGCGTCATCCGGCATTTTACGCACCTACGACCTCGCCAAACTCGGCAAAGCCCTGCTCGTCGGCCTGCAAAAGACCGGCTTGCTCGACCTCGCCGTCCGCCCCGAAGAACGGCGCGGGCAAATGCCGAAAGGGATTCCCACCCGCTTGCCCGATGTTGTCGCACAGATGGCGTTGAGCCAGTTCGCCCGCCTCGGGGCCTTCAACACCCGCCGCCGCACCCTCGCCGCGCTGTACGATGAAACGCTCGCGGGGACGGGTATCCAACTCCCGCCAACCGATCAGCAAATCAGCAAATCAGCAAATCAGCAATCAACCATCAGCAATCAGCAATCCATCTACCTTCGCTACACCCTCCACGTCCCCAACCCGGCCCACCTCCACCGTGCGGCCCGTGCCCAAAACATCTATCTGGGCAATTGGTACGACACCGTCATCGCCCCCGCCGACTCCAACCTCGCCGCCATCGCCTACACCCCTGGCGAATGTCCCGTCGCCGAACAGCAAGCCGCCACCTCCATCAACCTGCCCACCCATCCAAAAGTGACGTTGGAAGACGGCGCGCGGGTGGCAGAAATCGTACGGAAGTGGGACACTGAAAGCGTTACATAAAGACACGCCCATAAACGAAGGTCATTTCACCACAAAGGCCACAAAGGAACACGAAGGATTTTATTTGTTTTTCCTTAGTGCCCCTTCGTGCCCTTCGTGTTAAAAACAAATCTCCAATATCCTATGCCCCTCCTCTTCACCGAAATCACCTCCCGCCCCGAATGGGACGCCTTTGTACAAGCCCAACCGCATTACTCCTTCCTCCACGCCTGGGAGTGGGGGGAGTTCAACGCCCAACAAGGGGACAAAATCACGCGTGTGGGGATGTACGAGGGCAAAACCCTGATCGGGGTGGCGCTCCTGCTTGAGGTCGGGGCGCGGCGCGGGAAGTTTTTGTTTTGTCCCCACGGGCCGTTGATGGATTGGCGAAATCTGGCGCAGGCGAACGCGTTCATCGAATATATCCTTGCGAGGGGGCGCAAAATCCACGCGTGGTTCGTCCGCTTCAGCCCGCTGATCCCCAACGACGATGTGGAGAGCCAGCGCCCGCTCGTGGAAACGGGGTTCCGCCCGGCCCCGCTTCACATGCACGCGGAGGAAACCTGGCTGTTGGACATCTCCCCCGACGAAAACGCCTTATTGATGGGCTGTCGCAAAACCCAACGCAACCTGATCCGCCGGGCGGACAAAGATGGGGTGGAGATCATCCAAAGCGACAACGTGGACGACTTGAAAATATTCGACGACCTGTACGCGGACACGGCGAACCGCCACGATTTTGTGCCCTACTCGGGCAATTACCTGCGTCGGGAGTTCAACGCCTTCCACGGGGAGGATCGGGCGCGGTTGTTTTTTGCGAAATATCAGGGGGAGATGATTTCCGGGGCGATGATCCTGTACTTTGGCAAGACGGCGTTTTACCATCACGGGGCGTCCGCGTCCAAGCACCACAAGATTCCGGGGGCGTACCGTTTGCAGTGGGAGTCGATTCTGGAGGCGAAACGCCGCGGTTGTACCACGTACAATTTTTGGGGCATCGCGCCCGAAGACAAGCCCGATCATCCCTGGAATGGGTTGACATTTTTCAAGCAGGGCTTCGGCGGCTATCGGATTGATTACATGCACGCGCAAGACCGGGTGTTATCCCCGTTGTATTGGATCACGTATTGGATTGAGACGGAGCGGAGGAAGAAGAGGGGGTTTTAACCATTCACCCAGTTATACGGATAGGGCAACGGCACATCACTCACCTGATTCAACCGCTTCATTTGCTCCTCGGACAACGTCCAGCCCGCCGCGCCCAGATTGTCTTCCAGATGCGCCATCGTCCGCACACCGATGATCGGGGCGGTGATGCCGGGGCGGGAAAGCACCCAGTTGAGGGCCACCTGCGCGGGGGTTTTGCCCACTTCATTGGCCACGGCGAGCAGAGCGTCAATCACATCCCACGTTCGGTCGGTGGCGTATTCTGACCAACGTTCGCTCCATCCCTGTTTTTCGGCATCCTCAATGCGGGTCCCTTCGGGCGGGGCGAACATGCCCCGGCGATATTTCCCGCTCAACCAGCCACCGCGCAGGGGACTCCAGGGGATCACGCCCACCCCCTCGTTTCGGCACACGGGCAGGAGTTCCCATTCGGTCGAGCGGTCGAGCAGGTTGTACAACGGTTGCAGACAGGTGAACGGTTCCCATCCATTGGCGCGGCTCAGGTCAATTGCCTTTTGTAGTTGGTGCCCCGCCACATTACTCGCCCCCAAATAGCGCACTTTGCCCGCTTTCACCAACGTATCGAGCGCGCCGAGCGTTTCTTCGAGTGGGGTGGCCGGGTCCCACATGTGAATCTGGTAAATATCAACATAATCCGTCCCCAGGCGGCGCAGACTGCTTTCCACCCCTGCGAGGATGTGTTTGCGGCTCAGGCCGATGTCATTCGTCCCCGGCCCAGTGCGGAACCGGACTTTCGTCGCCAGCACCAGTTCATCCCGTTTTTTGCTCGCCAGCCAACGGCCCAAAATCTCTTCGGACACTCCGGCAGAGTATACATCGGCAGTGTCGATGAAGTTGCCCCCTGCCTCCACAAACCGATCCAGGATTTGAAAACTGTCTTCTTCGGTCGTCTCGCGCCCAAACGTCATCGCGCCCAGGCAAAGTTCACTCACACGGAGGCCTGTACGGCCCATTTGTCGGTAGTTCATGGAATACTCCTTTAAAAAGTTTGAATGATTTCCACCGCCCGCGCCACGCCGTTTTCTGCCCGGAGCTTTTGCCCCAGGTCGGCGGCGCGGCGGCGCATTTCGAGATCAGTCACCGCCGTCTGGATGGCGGCGGCGAGACGTTCGGCGGTCAGGTGGGAAAACGGGATCGGTTTTGGCCCCACGCCCATCTCCGCCGCCCGCGCCCCCCAATAAAACTGGTCAAAAATAAACGGCACCACCAGCGAAGGAACCCCGGAAGCAAACCCAAACCCCGTCGTCCCCGACCCGCCATGATGGACAAGCGCCGCCATTTTGGGAAACAGCCACCCGTAAGGGGCAAACGTCAGGGGGAAAATATCGGCTGAAAGGGCGCCCCCCGCGAAGTCCCTCCCGCCCAAACCCGCCCACCCCGCGTGCAGAATCGCCCGCCGCCCACTCAACCGCACCGCCTCGATGAGGGTCGCCGTCGTCCGCGCCGGATCACGCACAGGCATACTCCCGAACCCGATGAACACTGGGGGAGACCCCGCTTCCAAAAAGCGTACCAATTCCGCAGGGGGAACCCATGCTGGCGCTTCGGGGAGCCACCACCCGGTCATCTGCACGTGTGCGTCCCAATCGGGCGGGCGTGGCACCACCTGCTCGCTAAACCCACACAACACCGGAACCCGCT